>SYAA01000237.1 GCA_005789055.1 Actinomycetota bacterium | reverse complement strand
CGACTCCTCCCGCGCAGCCCCGTTCTGCAAGCAGAACGACGTATAGATATCGAGCAGGACCCGCTTCTGCCGCTCGTTGATCGCGGAGTCCGCGACGATGGCATCCGGCACGTGGCTGTGCTGCCCGGGTTCGAGAAAGCCGGCCCGAACGTAGAGCACCTCGGCTGACAGTCGCAGCGCCTTGGCGATCTGGTTGAGCACCTCGGCCGAGGGCTTGCGCAGCCCTCGTTCGATCTGGCTCAGATAGGGATTGCTCACTCCCGCCCGTTCGGCGAGTTGTCGCACCGACACCTGAGCAGACTCGCGCTGGGTCCGGATGAAGCTGCCGATATCCTGCGCGGCATTGCTCACCACGGCGGAGATATCACCGTCCTGCGCCACGGCTCGCCTCCCTTGCGAATTAGCTGTCGGTGTCGGACAACCATCACGATACCCGCAAGTGCTAACTATTGCAAGCGCCTGCTAGCGCAGCTCAGAACAGTAATTTAGCGATCGAGTAGATGACCAGGCCGGCCAGCGCGCCCACCACCGTGCCATTGATCCGGATGAACTGTAGGTCCCGCCCTACGTGCAGTTCAATGCGACGGCTGGCCTCCTCGGCGTCCCAGCGTTCGATCGTGTCGGTGATGATCGCCGTTGCCTCCCCGCCGTACTGCTCGACGAGATGGCGCGCCCCCCGCACAACCCAGTTGTCCACTTTGTCGCGCAGTTCGGCATCGTCGCGCAACGACTCCCCGATCCGCACCACCGAATCGGTGATCCGGCTGCGCAGAGCGCTGGATGGATCGTCGACGCCCTCCAGCACGAGCCGTTTGAGTGTCTTCCACGCGGTCTCGGCAGCGCGGGTGACCTCGTCGCGGGCCATCAGTTGGTCCTTGATGGCGTCGGCGCGCGCGATCGTTGCCTGGTCATTTTGCAGATCGTCGGCGAACTCGAACAGGAACCGATTGGCCGACTGCCTCAGCTCATGGTTGGGGTTGCGCCGCACCTTGTCGGTGAAGTCCATCAACTCGCGATGGATGCGGTCACCCACCAAGTTGTCGACGAACCGCGGCGACCAGGTCGGGGAATCCCGGGTGACCACTCGTTCAATCGTCTCGCCGGCGTTCAGCGACCACTCGAAGGCACGGTCGCACAGCAGCTGGATGAGCGCCTCCTGACGGTTCTCGGCCAGCAGCGAGGCCAGAACCCGTCCGGCCGGCGGACCCCACTGCGGCTCAGCGAGTCTCTTGACGATCGTGCGGTCGATGACCTGCTGGATGTCGTCGTCGTTGAGCAACTCCACCACCGCGCGCAACGCGGTGGAGGCCTCAGTGGCCACCCGAGCCGCGTGCCGGGGCTCGGAGAGCCACTTGCCGACCCGGCCGCCGATCTCCGCATCGCGCAACTTGGCCTCGACGATGTCCGGCGACATGAAATTCTCTCGAACAAAGGTGCCGAGCCCCTCACCGAGCTGGTCTTTCTTGCGCGGAATGATGGCGGTGTGCGGAATCTTGAGCCCAAGGGGGTGGCGGAACAGAGCCGTGACCGCGAACCAGTCGGCCAGCGCGCCGATCATGCCGGCTTCGGCCGCGGCGCCCACGTACCCGAGCCAGGCTGGCCCCCCCTGGGCCTGGCCCCACCGGCAGGCCAGGAAGATCACCGTCGCGCCGACCAGAAAGCCCAACGCCACGGCCTTCATCCGGCGCAGGTTGCGCAGCCGCTCGGCGTCGGTCTCGGGGTCCGCGCCGGCAAATGATTCCGCCAGAGACGTCCCGCCGCGGGCTGGGCGGGCGACAAGGCTGGGTTCGGCTACCACTCCTCCATCATCCACATACCCGTAGACTGCACCAGGAAATGGGACGGATCAGATGAGCGTGACGCACCAGATCAGCCCCGCCGCGGGTAAGACCGACGGGCGAAAGCGCCGGTGGCACCGGCACAAGGTGGAACGGCGCACCGAACTCGTCGACGGCGCCCTGGACGCGATCCGGCGGCGGGGCCGCGACGTCAGCATGGACGAGATCGCCGCGGACATCGGCGTGTCCAAGACGGTGCTGTACCGGTACTTCGTCGATAAAAACGACCTGACCACCGCCGTGATGATGCGGTTCGCGCAAACCACCCTGATCCCCAGCCTGGCCGGCGCGCTGTCCACCGACCTCGACGGCTTCGACCTGACCCACGAAATCGTCCGCGTGTACGTCGAGACGGTCGCGGCCGAGCCCGAGCCCTACCGGTTCGTGATGGCGAACAGTTCGGTGAGTAAGAACAAGGTCATCGCCGACTCCGAACGGATCATCGCCCGGATGCTGGCCCTGGTGCTGCGCCAGCGCATGCGGGCGGTCGGCATGGACACCCGCGGGGTGGAACCCTGGGCCTTCATGATCGTCGGCGGTGTGCAACTGGCGACCCACTCCTGGATGTCGGATCCCCGCATGACGAGCTCCGACCTGATCGACTACCTGACCATGATGTGCTGGGGTTCGCTGTGCGGCATCGTCGAAGCGGGCGGGTCGTTGCAGATTTTCAACTCCACGCCCCACCCCGCCCCGGTGCTGCCGACGATCCCCTAGTCTGGCGCCATGAACGATCTGCCGTCGCAGTGGACTCACCAGCCCCAGCAGATTCTGCGCTTCCGCGCCGGCGATCGGATCGCCGACATCGACACCGATGCCAGTCCCGGCTTCACCGGTAACCGCGCCGCGGCAGCAGAGATCCAGGCCGAGCGCAACGAACGCTTCGCCGGTCTTCAAGAGATGCTCTACGCCAACGGCAAGGCGGGCGATACCCGCTCACTACTGCTGGTACTGCAGGGGATGGACACTGCCGGCAAGGGCAGCATCGTCAAAAATGTTGTGGGAGCAAGCAATCCGATGGGAATCCGATACACCGGATTCGGTCCGCCGACCGAGGAAGAGCGCGCGCACCACTTCTTGTGGCGGATCAACAACGCACTGCCGCCGGCCGGTCACATCGGCGTGTTCGATCGCTCGCACTACGAGGACGTACTGGTGGTCCGCGTCCGCGAGTTGGTGCCTCGCGACGTCTGGGAAGCGCGCTACGACGAGATCAACACCTTCGAGAAAGAACTCACCGAATCAGGCACCACCGTGGTCAAGGTTGCGATGTTCGTCTCCCTCGACGAGCAGAAGCGTCGCCTCGCCGAGCGTCTCGAACGACCAGACCGGTATTGGAAGTACAACCCGGGCGATCTTGAGGAACGAAAACTATGGCCGGCCTACCAGGACGCGTATCAGGCGGTGCTGGACCGGACGTCGACCGACCATGCGCCGTGGTTCGTGATGCCGTGCGACAAGAAGTGGTATAGCCAACTGGCCGTCACCGAACTCCTGATCGAGGCACTCAAGGGCATGAACCTCACCTGGCCCGACGCCGACTTCGACGTCGAGGCCGAGAAGGCCAAGCTGGCCCAGGCGTGAGCAGGCTGACCGATCAGGCCTTGACCAGGGTGAACTGACCGACGTTGGTGATGCCCCGCTTGAAGAAATCAGCACATCCGGTGAGGTACTTCAGGTAGCGGTCATAGACCTCCTGGGAGGTCAGCGCGATCGCCTGCTCCTGGTTGGCGACCAGGTTGTCCGCCCACATGTCCAGCGTCCGGGCGTAGTGCTGCTGAAGCAGGTGGGTTCGCTCCAGAGTGAAACCGGAACCCTCGGCCAATAACTCGATGTCCTCCACGGCCGGGAGCTGTCCGCCGGGAAAGATCTCGGTGCCGATGAACCGCATGAACTTCAGGTCGCTGATGGTGAGCTTGATTCCGTTGTCGCGGAAGAACTTCTGAGTATGCGCCAGGATGGTGTGCAGCAGCATCCGGCCATCGCGCGGCAAGATCTTGTAGGCGCGCTCGAAGAACAGTGGGTAGCGCTCGGCCTTGAACGCCTCGAACGCGCCGATGCTGACGATGCGATCGACCGGCTCGTCGAACTCCTCCCAGCCCTGCAGACGCACCTCGATGGAACGTTCGGTGTCCAGCTTCGCGAGCCGTTCCCGGGCGAACTCCGACTGAGCTTTGCTCAAAGTGATGCCGATGACGTTGACGTCGTAATTCTGGACTGCCACCTCCATGGCTCCGCCCCAACCGCAGCCGACGTCGAGAAGGGTCATTCCGGGTTGCAGGTCGAGTTTGCCCAGCGCGAGGTCGAATTTCGCCACCTGGGCCTCGTCGAGCGTCATATCGTCGCGCTCGAAATAGGAACAGGTATATCCCATGGTGGGGCCCAGGAACAGGGCAAAGAAATCGTTCGAGATGTCGTAGATGGACTGCGACTCGTCGTAGTAGGGGGTCAGGTCCGATTCGACGTTCGCCATCAACGCTTACCCTTCAAGAGCCTTATTAACAGCACGCAGTTGATTCTAATAGGTATAGAAGCCTCTGCCCGATTTCTTGCCCAGCCAACCGGCTTCGGCCATCCGCAGCAGTAGCGGCGGCGGAGCGTAGAGCGGTTCCTTGAATTCCTCGTACATCTTGTCGGCGATCAGCTTGAGGGTGTCCAAGCCGATCAGGTCGGAGAGTCGCAGCGGGCCCATCGGATGGGACAGCCCGGCGACGACTGCGGCGTCGACGTCCTCGACGGTGGCGAACCCGGATTCGACCATTCGGACCGCCGCCAACAGGTAGGGCACCAGCAGGGCGTTGACCACGAAACCGGACCGATCACCGCACCGCACCACCTGCTTGCCGAGCACCGTGGCGGCGAATTGCTCGGTGCGCGCGGCCGCGGCCTCGTCGGTGAGCAGTGTCGTCACCAACTCGACGAGCGGCAGTACCGGGACCGGGTTGAAAAAGTGCAGGCCGAGCACCCGGCCGGGATTTCCGGTCGCCGCCGCCAGCTTCATGATCGGGATGCTGGAGGTGTTCGATGCCAGCACCGCGCCGGGGTCGGTGACGATCTTGTCGAGCTGACTAAAAATGCTCGCTTTGATCGCCTCGTCCTCGATCACCGCCTCGATGACCAGTTGACGATCAGCCAGGTCGGTCAGGCTGGTGGTGAACCGCAGCTTGCCGATCGCGCCGTCCCGCTCAGCCTCGGTGATCCTGCCCGCACTGACGCCGCGATCCAGGCTCTTGGTCAGGCGGGCCCGGCCGGCGTCGATCAGCACCTCGGAGGTCTCGAAGACGGTGACGTCGACTCCGGCCCGCGCGCAGACTTCGGCGATGCCGCCGCCCATCTGGCCGGCACCGATGACGCCGACGCGGTGGATCGCGGTTTGAGTCATGCCGCCCCCTGGTAGTTCGGCAGGGCGAAGATCGCCGCGACCGCCTTGGTTTCGTCGTCCCCCAGGGAGGTGAGGGTCCTGACCGTGCGGTCGGTGAGCTCGGGTCCGAATTTATCCGGAGAACCCGGTGGGTAGACGTGTGCCAGGATCTCCAGTTTGTCCCCGAGGGCGACCGCGGAGTCGT
>SYAA01000236.1 GCA_005789055.1 Actinomycetota bacterium | reverse complement strand
GGTGGCGTGAGCGTGCGCAAACTGCCCGCGTTTGCCGGCGTGTCGGCGTGCCGACACGCACGCTCGCGGGGATGGGGGCAGCGGAGATGGGGCGGCGGAGATGGGGCAGCGGGGATGGGGCGGCTGGGATGGGGACTAACCCAGTGCCCGGGCCAGGTCGGCGAGCAGGTCCTCGGTGCCTTCGAGGCCGACCGAGATACGCACCACGCCGTCGCCCAGGCCGATAGCGGCCCGGCCCTCCGGGCCCATCGCCCGGTGGGTGGTGGTCGCCGGGTGGGTGATCAGCGTCTTGGCGTCGCCGAGGTTGTTGGAGATGTCGATGACGCTCAACTTGTCGAGCACCTCGAAGGCTCGTTGCTTGCCCCTGCCCTCCGGCGCCTCAAGTTCGAAGGTGACGACGGTCCCGCCGCCGCTCATCTGCCGCTTGGCCAGATCATGCTGGGGATGCGACGGCAGGAACGGATAGCGCACCCAGCGCACGGCTGGGTGATCCTCCAGGTATTCCGCGACCCGTTGGGCCGCAGCATTGCTGTAGTTGACCCGAACCGACAGCGTCTCAAGGCCTTTCAGCAACACCCAGGCGTTGAACGGGCTCAGGGCCGGCCCGGTGTGGCGCATCAGGGTCTGCACCGGCCCGTCGATGTACTCCTTATCGCCGAGAATCGCACCACCGAGCACCCTGCCCTGGCCGTCGATGTGCTTGGTGCCGGAGTAGATCACCACGTCGACGCCCAGTGGCAGGCCCTGCTGCAGCAGCGGAGTAGCGAAGATGTTGTCCAACACCACCTTTGCCCCGGCAGCATGCGCCATCTCCGACACCGCGGCGATATCCACCAGGGACTGCATCGGATTCGACGGCGTCTCAAAGAAGACCGCTTGGGTGGGCTTACTCAGGGCCTGTTCCCACTGATCGAGGTCGGTGCCATCGACGAAGACGGTCTCCACTCCCCAGCGCGGCAGTATCTCGTTGCACACCACGAAGCACGAGCCGAACAGGCTGCGGCCGGCGACCAATCGGTCACCTGCCTTCAGTAACGCACCCAGTCCGGTGAATACCGCGGACATTCCCGAGGACGTCGCGAAGCATGCCTCGGCGCCCTCGATCAGACGCAGTCGCTCCTCAAACATCGCGACGGTGGGGTTGCCGTAGCGGGAGTAAACGAACCGGTCGATTTCACCGGTGAACGCCTTCTCCGCCTCGGCGGCCGATTCGTAGACGTATCCCGACGTCAGGTAGAGCCCTTCGGAGGTCTCCTCGAAGCCGGAACGCAGCAGTCCCCCGCGCACACCGATGGTCTCCCGGCTCACCCCGTCCGGCAGTGGGGACGGGATCCGCACCGACGGGACGTCTCCGTCGGTCATGACTGTCTCCAGGGCAGACCATCCGCGCGCCAACCCGTCGACCCCCGATGGCCGTGCTCGTCGAGTTGGCCCTCGAAACCCTCCAGCATGTTGTACGCCGGCGCGATACCGGCGGCGGTGGCGGCCTGCGCGGCCGGTATCGACCGGTTCCCGGATCGGCACAGGAAGATCACCGGGCGCTCACCCGGGGTGACGCCGGCGGCGATCAGTTCGGCGACGAAGTTCTCGTTGCGTCCCGCAGCGGTAGTCCACTCGATCGTTACGACGTCGCGGCCGAGGCCGGACAGGTCGGGCACACCAACCCACTTCCACTCGGCCTCGGTGCGGCAGTCGACGAGCACCGCGTCGGGGTGGTCGCTGAGCAGCTGCCAACTCTCCTGCGGGGTGATGTCTCCGGCGTAGTTCACACAGGTGAGCCTACCGGGGGCCGGGTGAACACACTGTCCAGCGCCCGTTCTCCCGAACGAACGTCATCACCGAGTTGGTCTTGTCGTCCGGCGCCTTTTCGAAGTGATACACCACTGTTGCGGTGGCCCGGTCTGACGTGACGGCGATCCCGGCCACGTCGTCGACGAAGCGCGCGCCCTTGGCCGCCGACGACTGCCGCTGATCGGCGAGCACGCCGGATTCGGTGCCCTGCTCAGCGATACAGGTAAAGGTGCGGAAGTCTGCGTAGTCCTCCCGTTGCAGGGCGTCATTCTGGCCGACCGCCGCCAGAGCGACCCGATCCTCGTCGGATTGGGCATCACCGGCTACCAGTTGCAGTACCCAGAACACGACAATCGCCGCCAACGCGACCGCAAGAGCGCCCAGGATCGGGGCCGGACTGCGCCTGCTGCCGTCGGATTCGGTCATCGTTGGCCGTCCTTAGTTGCGGCCCGGCCAGTGCCAGGCGGGTTCATCGAGCAGTCGCTGTCCGACGATCGTGGTTTGGCCGTCGAACTTGGTGAGCCGCAGCAGGCTCAGATCGTCGCCGAGGTTGTCCGCCAACGCGGCGACCAACGGTGCCGAGTGCGTGACGACGACGAGTTGCGAGCGTTCGCAGGCCCGCGCGATCAAGCCGGCCAGCGCTGCCAGCAGATCCGGGTGCAGGCTGGCTTCGGGCTCGTTGAGCACCGTCAGTTCGGCGGGGCGCGGACTCAGCAGCGCCGCTATCCACAGCAGGTAACGCAATGTGCCATCGGAGAGTTCAGCGGCAGTCAGCGGCCGCACCATTCCCGCTTGGGACAGCGTCGTCTCGAAACGGCCGTCGATGACCCGGATCTGCACCCGGCTGCCGGGGAAGGCGGTATCCACCGATTCGTGCAGCGCGGCGGCATCACCGATCTCGAGAATGGTCTGCAACGCCGCCGCAAGGTCAGCGCCGTCATGCCCGAGAACGGTTGTCCGCGTGCCGATCTGGGGTGCCCGAGCCGGCGCCGTGCTGTCGGTGCGGACGTGATCATAGAAACGCCATGACCGCATACGTTCGCGTAGTTGCATCAGTTCAGGTGCAGCCTGCGGATCGGCGAGTTCGCTGAGCATGCTGTCGAACGGCCGCAGGCCCGCCGGTGTGCGGATCCAGCCGTCGTCGGCGTCGCGGACTCGCACCACCGGACCCGAGCGCTCGGCGAGCAGGGTCGAGGGCCGCAGCACAGCCCCCGCCCAGACCGCCTCCGATTTGATCTCCGGATCGAGCCCGAAGGCAGTCTTGGCGTCCTGTGGCAGACCGAGGTCGACGGCGTAGCCGAAGTCACCGCCGGAGAAGCCGAGTTTCAGGCTGACCGGACCCTTGCGACCGGGGCCGGCCCACATCGTCGAGAACAGCCCGCCCTCGCGAGC
>SYAA01000235.1 GCA_005789055.1 Actinomycetota bacterium | reverse complement strand
TGACCGGCGGCCTCGAGCAGTTCACCGGGCGAGCGGGCCGCAAACGCTGGGATACCGTCGGCGAAATCGTCGCCCGCGGATGGGACGGGGTGCTGTCGGCTATCGACGAGATCGTCATCACCCCCGAGGTCGACGAGGGCGCCGCGGCGGCGGCCGCCGACGAACTCGCCGAACCCTTCGACGGCGAGGACGACTTCAGCGTGCTGACCGCCGAGACCGACGACGACGAGAACGAGGACGACGGCGGTGCCATCGCGGGCATCGGCGCGCTGGCGACGACATCGCTGGGGGCGTCCAAGACCGTGGTCCTCGGAAGCGACGCGCACTTTTGGGAAAACGTCGGTATCGACCCGGTCCGGGTGATGACCAGCGGGGGCACGTTCTTCACGCTGCGCTGCTACTACGACGACAGGCCCCGATTCCTCGGCCGCAACGGACGGATCAGCGTGTTCGGCTCCGAGCGTGCACTGGCGCGCTATCTGGCCGACGAGCACGATCACGACCTCGCCGATTTGAGCACCTACGACGACATCCGGACCGCGGCCACCGACGGGTCACTGCGAGTGGACGTCATCGAAGACAACGTCTACGTGCTCAACGGCCTCGCCGACGACATCGCTGATGGTCCCGATGCGATCGACCGCGACCAACTGGCCTTGGCCGTCGAGTTCGTTCGTGACGTCGGCTTCTACTCGGAGGACGACGCGGTCGACGTGCTGCTGGCCGACGACACCACCCTCGGGGCCTTGGTCAACCACGTCCTCGACCCGGACTCCGTGGCCCGCCCCGCCCCGCCCTACGCCACCGCGGCGCGGGAATGGGAGGAACTGGAGGGGTTCGTGGAGTCCCGGCTCCGCCGCGAGTAGCGGCGCAACACTTCAGCGCGAGTAAGTCAGCGGTACTGGGTCGTTAGCGGTACTGGGTCCTTAGCGGTATTGGGTCGTTAGCGGAACTGGGTCGTTAGCGGTATTGGGTCGTTGGCGTGATGTTCCCCCGCACACCTAGCGCGCGGGCCTGGGTGAGCAGCTCCTGGTACTGCTGGGGCGAGATGTTTTTCTCCCGCGTCAGGATGTAGCCGCTTTGGCCGGACGGGTCGCTGACGATGATCCAGCTGTAGTCCGGCGCCTTGGCCAGGATCGTGTAGTTGCCCGGCGGATTCGCCGACGGGGTCCCACCGAAGCCCACGTTCAGCGCGGTGTTGGTCTCGTTCACCGGCACAGCGGATCCGGTGATCGACGATCGGGGTCCCCGATTGAAGAAGTAGTTGCCGGAGTTCTGCACCTTGATCGTGCCGTCGGGGTTCAGGCTGTAGGTCGCCTGGGTGTTCACCAAGCCGATCGAGAAGAACTGCTTGACGCTGCCCTGCTCGTAGTAGGTGCCGGCGAACTGGGCCGGGTCTACCGGATCCGAGGAGGGCACCGCGGGGATCGGCGGCACCACCGGAGCCGGAACCGGGG
Organism: Actinomycetota bacterium; assembly: GCA_005789055.1. GTDB lineage: Bacteria > Actinomycetota > Actinomycetes > Mycobacteriales > Mycobacteriaceae > Mycobacterium. Next base: position 4,523 of record SYAA01000235.1, on the reverse strand, counting down.
GTTGGGCCCGCCGTGCCACTGCCGGGGTGCGCCCCGTCGGCACCGCGGCGGTGGCTCGCACCGCTGCCGCCGACACGTCCGACACGACCGGCAGGTCCCGGACCCCCGCGACCCCAACGGAACCAGCGGAACCAGCGAGGGTCGAGCCACCCGCGATCGCCGAGGCGCCCGCCAACGGACGCCGGGCATCGCTGCCCCGGTTGGTTCGCGCGACGCGCTCCACGCCCGTGGACGTCGCCGGTGTCGAGGCGGTAACCCGCGCCTCGTCCGGCGTTGCGGCATCGGTATCGGCGGCTGCGGATCCCGCGCCGAACAGCATGGCCGCACCGAGGCCCGCCAGCACCGCGCCGGAACCTAACCAAGTATGAGATGACGTCATTTCGGGAAACCCTTCCGTCGGCGCACAAGCGCGGCCTTTCAGCAAACCCTACCTGAAGATCGGATGCACCGAAAAAGCATGTCCAGGACATAGCCCCGTACGTCATTCTTTTGTCAGCGAACTTCAGCTGTCAGCGAACTTCAGCTCAGATCACCGTCAGGTTGTGGGCGGTTGCGTGACGAACAGCGCTAAGGGGTATCGACTGGTCCAGTGTTGCGAACCGGCCGCCGTTCGCGGTGGCCAGCGCAAGGAGATAGGCGTCGGTGACCTGTCGATGGCCATGGAGGCGTCCGTAGTCGATGAGGTCCTCGTCGAGCAGGCTCACCGAACACGGCCAAAACTCGTGATAGTCGGTTGCCGCGGCGCGGGCCAGCTTTCCGATCGCCTGCGCAGGGGGCACCGGGCTGGGGTATCGGGGCTGGCTGATGATTCGAACGAAGCCGTTCTGAGTTATTGCACAAGACGCCCAGCCGTGCCCGATCTCGGCGTCGACCCAACGACGAACGCGCTGGTGGTCGACGTGATCGCTGTCCAGCAGCGCAATCAGGACATTGACGTCCAGCAGCGCGCGCGTCACACCGCTTCTTCGTCACGGAGCCGGTCAACGAGAGCGTTCGATACAGCAGGCCCCCGATGCTCGAAGGGTTCAAACCCATAGAAGCTTTCCGGACCCTCGCGCAGATCGGACTTCTGCTGCTGCGTCAGCGCCTGCCGGGCAAGGTCGGACAGCACCTCGCCGGCGGTGCGGTTCTCGCGGCGAGCGCGTTCCTTCACCGCGAGCAATATGTCGTCGTCCAGCGACAGCGTGGTGCGCATGCATCTGATGCTAGCGCATCAGGTTGTCAGCCCATCAACACCGCGAACCGCGGTTTGATCACCTCATCGATGATCGCAAGGCGCTCGTCGAAGTGGATGAACGCCGACTTCATCGCGTTGACGGTGAAACGCTCCAGGTCGCTCCAGCCGTAGCCGAACGCCTCGGCAAGGCGGAACATCTCCTTACTCATGCTGGTATCGCTCATCAACCGGTTGTCGGTGTTGACCGTGACCCGGAACCGCAACCGCGCCAGCAGGTCGAACGGGTGGTTCGCAATGCTGTCCACCGCCCCGGTCTGCACGTTGGAACTCGGGCACATCTCAAGCGGAATCCGTTTATCCCGGACGATCCCCGCGACTCGTCCCAGCACGGCCTCGCCGTCGGGCCCGCTTTCGATGTCATCGACGATGCGCACTCCGTGCCCGAGGCGGTCGGCCCCGCAGAAGGCGATCGCTTCGTGGATGGACGGCAGGCCGAAGGCCTCCCCGGCGTGAATCGTGAACCGGGCGTTGTTGGCGCGCATGTACTCGAAGGCGTCGAGGTGGCGCGACGGCGGAAAGCCGGCCTCGGCGCCGGCGATGTCGAAGCCGACCACGCCCGCGTCGCGGTGCCGGATCGCCAACTCAGCGATCGCGCGAGACCGTGCGGCATGGCGCATCGCGGTCACCAGACACCGCACCACGATCGTCCGGCCGGCGGCGGCGGCGGCCCGCTCCCCCGCGGCGAATCCGGCCAGCACCGCCACCACCACTTCGTCCAACGAAAGCCCGCCCGCGGTGTGCAACTCGGGCGCAAAGCGCACCTCGGCGTAGACGACGTGATCGGCGGCGAGGTCGGCCACGCACTCGAGGGCGACCCGGTGCAGCGCCTCGGGTGTCTGCATGACCGCGACCGTGTGGGCGAACGGCTCGAGGTAGCGCACCAGTGAACCGCTATGCGCCGCCGTGCGAAACCACGACGTCAACTCGGCCGGATCGGTGCTCGGCAGGTCGTCGTACCCTGCCTCAGCAGCGAGTTCAATCACTGTCGCCGGCCGCAGCCCACCGTCGAGATGGTCATGCAGCAGCGCCTTTGGGGCCTGCCCGATCATCTCAAGGGTCAACGGTGTGGTCACTGGAACCATTCTGCCCCCGGGCCAAGCCCCGAGCGCCCATCGGAGTGAGAGCTACTCCACACCGAACGTAATGTCCACGTCATTCTCCTGAGCGCACCGCCGGAGATAGAGTCACAGCAGTAACTCACCGCACGGAGGCCACGATGACGACGACGGCAGTGCCGGCTCCCGCCACCCGGGTCAAGCCGCCGCGACGACGCACCTTCTACCGCGGCGACCCCGGCATGTGGTCGTGGGTGCTGCACCGCATCACCGGCGCGACCATCTTCTTCTTCCTGTTCGTCCATGTCCTCGATACCGCGCTGGTACGGGTCAGCCCGCAGGCCTACAACGAAGTGGTCGAGACCTACAAGACTCCGATCATCGGCCTGATGGAGCTTGGCCTGGTGGCCGCGGTGCTCTATCACGCGCTCAACGGCGTCCGGGTGATCCTGGTCGACTTCTGGGAGCAGGGACCGCGCTATCAGCGGCAGATGCTGTGGGCAGTGGCCGGTGCCTGGTTGCTGATCATGGTTCCGGCCACCGTCGTGATCGGCATGCACATGGCGGAGCGTTTCCTATGACCACCGCCGCCGAGGGCCGCCTCGGCCCGCCCGCACCCGTTCTCGAACGCGACCACGACCGTCCGGCCAGTCTGGACAGTCCGCGCGCGCCGCGACGGCGCAACGCGATGCCCAACTTCGAGAAGTACGCCTGGCTGTTCATGCGGTTTTCCGGGGTGGTGCTGATCTTCCTGGTTCTCGGCCACCTGTTCATCGGGCTGATCATGGAGAACGGCGTGTATCGCGTGGACTTCAACTACGTGGCTCAGCGCTGGGCTTCGCCGTTCTGGCAGATCTGGGACCTGTCCATGCTGTGGCTGGCTCAGTTGCACGGCGGCAACGGCATGCGAACGATCATCGCCGACTACGCCCGCAAGGACTCAACCCGGTTCTGGCTCAACGGAATGCTGGCCGTGTCGATGGCCCTGATCCTGGTGGTCGGCACCTACGTTTTGCTGACCTTTGATCCGAACATCACATGACCGCCGAAAGGATTGGTTGATGATCATCGAGCACAAGTACGACGTCGTCATCGTCGGCGCCGGCGGTGCCGGAATGCGCGCCGCCGTGGAGGCCGGCCCGCGCGTCCGCACTGCGGTACTGACCAAGCTGTACCCGACCCGCAGTCACACCGGTGCGGCCCAGGGCGGCATGTGCGCGGCCCTGGCCAATGTCGAAGAGGACAACTGGGAGTGGCACACCTTCGACACCGTCAAGGGCGGGGACTATCTCGCCGATCAGGACGCCGTCGAGATCATGTGCAAGGAAGCCATCGACGCGGTGCTGGACCTTGAGAAAATGGGCATGCCGTTCAACCGGACGCCGGAGGGTCGCATCGACCAGCGCCGGTTCGGCGGGCACACCCGCGATCACGGCAAAGCCCCGGTGCGCCGGGCCTGCTACGCGGCCGACCGGACCGGCCACATGATCCTGCAGACGCTGTACCAAAACTGCGTCAAGCACGACGTCGAGTTCTTCAACGAGTTCTACGCGTTGGATCTGGTGCTCACCGAGACGGTGCGGGGCCCGGTGGCCACCGGCGTGGTGGCCTACGAACTGGCCACCGGAGACATTCACGTGTTCCACGCCAAGGCGATCGTGTTGGCGACCGGCGGATCGGGCCGGATGTTCAAGACCACCTCCAACGCGCACACCCTCACCGGCGACGGCCTGGGCATCGTGTTCCGCAAGGGGCTGCCGTTGGAGGACATGGAGTTTCACCAGTTCCATCCGACCGGCTTGGCGGGTCTGGGCATCCTGATCTCAGAGGCGGTCCGCGGCGAGGGCGGCCGGCTGCTCAACGGGGAGGGCGAGCGTTTCATGGAGCGCTACGCGCCGACGATCGTCGACCTAGCCCCGCGCGACATCGTCGCGCGGTCGATGGTGCTCGAGGTACTCGAGGGACGCGGCGCCGGCCCGCACAAGGACTACGTCTACATCGATGTCCGCCACCTGGGCGCCGACGTACTCGAAGCCAAGCTGCCGGACATCACCGAGTTCGCCCGTACCTACCTCGGCGTCGACCCAGTTACCGAGCTGGTGCCGGTCTACCCGACCTGTCACTACCTGATGGGCGGCATTCCGACCACGGTGATCGGCGAGGTGTTGCGCGACAACACTCACGTGGTGCCGGGCTTGTACGCAGCCGGCGAGTGCGCCTGCGTGTCGGTG
>SYAA01000001.1 GCA_005789055.1 Actinomycetota bacterium | reverse complement strand
GCTCGACGACGGCGTTGCCCACTACACCGACTAGCCCACTACACCGACTAGCCCACTACACCGACTGGCCCACTACCCGACTGGCCCACTACCCGACTGGGTAGCTAGATGACCCCGCCGACGAGGCGGCCGATGGCGTAGGTGACCGCCATCGCGATCGCTCCACCGATTACCACTCGTTGGGTTGCGCGAACCGGGTCGGCGCCACCGAGGCGAGCACTGACCCAGCCGGTGATGCCCAGGGCGATCAGAACGGCCACGAAGGTGACCGGGATGCGCGCCGACGGCGGCGGCAGCAGGATGGCCAGCAGCGGTAGCAGTGCCCCGACGGTGAAGGCGATCGCCGACGAGATCGCAGCATGCCACGGATTGGTGAGCTCGTCGGGGTCGATACCCAGTTCGACATCGATATGCGCCGCGAACGCATCGTGTGCGGTCAATTCCTCGGCCACCACGCGCGCGGTCTCCGGTGAGAGCCCCTTGCTCCGGTAGATCCCGGCGAGTTCCTCGAGTTCGGCCTCCGGCTCTTCGATGAGTTCCCGGCGCTCCTTCTCCAGCAATGCCCGCTCGGTGTCGCGCTGGGTGCTCACCGACACGTACTCGCCCAGTGCCATCGACAGCGCACCGGCGACCAGGCCGGCGATGCCGGCGGTGATGATCGGTCCGCGTTCGATGGTCGCGGCCGCGACGCCGACCACGATGCCGGCGACCGAGACGATGCCGTCATTGGCGCCGAGCACCCCGGCCCGCAACCAGTTCAACTTGGTGCTGATCGCGCCGATGTGCGGTTCGGCGGGATGGGTCTGGGGATCTGAAGTCACCCGCTCAGCGTAGAGGTAGCGGTGTTCATTCATATACCGAACATATGTTCGATAAACTGTTCGGATGGGATGGAACGACGGGCCGCCGACCTGGGCCGAGATGGCGCGGGTGCTCAACGGCGAGCTGCGGCCACCCGACGGCAGCGACGCCCCGGCCTGGTCCCGCAAGCGCACGGCGTACCAGCCGCCGCCGGGGGCCGAGTGCACGCGCTCAACAGTGCCCTTGGCCGAGCGCCCTCGCTCAACAGTGCCCTTGGCCGAGCGCCCTCGCTCGGCGGTGCCCTACGCCGAACTGCACGCCCATTCGGCGTTCAGCTTCCTCGACGGCGCCAGCACGCCGGAGGAACTGGTCACCGAGGCCGCACGGCTGGGCCTGCGTGCGATCGCGCTCACCGACCACGACGGGCTGTACGGCGTGGTGCGCTTCGCCGAGGCGGCTCGTGAACTCGGTATGCGGACCGTCTTCGGCGCGGAGTTGTCACTGGGCGAGACCCACCTGCTGGTCCTGGCCCGCGGGCCGGAGGGCTATCGAAGACTGTCTCGTCAACTGGCTGCCGCGCATCTGGCCGGTGGCGAGAAGGGCAAGCCCCGCTACGACTACGACGCTCTCACCGAAGCCGCCGGCGGGCACTGGCACATTCTCACCGGATGCCGCAAAGGCTTTGTGCAGCAGGCATTGTCGACCGGTGGTCCGGATGCTGCCGCCGCAGCGCTGGTTGATCTGGTGGACCGGTTCGGCGCCAACCGGGTCAGCATCGAACTGACCCACCACGGTGACCCGCTCGACGATGAACGCAACGCCGCGCTCGCCGGGCTGGCGACTCGCTTCGGTGTGGGTGTGGTCGCCACCACCGCGGCGCACTTCGCCGAGCCTTCTCGTGGCCGGCTGGCAATGGCCATGGCGGCCGTCCGGGCGAGGCAGTCCCTCGATGATGCGGCCGGTTGGCTGACGCCCCGGGGTGGTGCGCACCTGCGATCCGGGGATGAGATGGCGAGCATCTTCGCCCACTTTCCCGAAATCGTCACGGCAGCAGCTGATCTCGGTGAGCAGTGTTCATTTGAACTGGCGCTGATCGCCCCGAAACTCCCGCCCTTCGAGACCCCCGAGGATCACACCGAGGACAGCTGGCTGCGCGAGTTGGTCATGGTCGGAGCGGCCGACCGGTACGGACCGCGGGCCAGCGCGCCGGCGGCCTATGCGCAGATCGAACGAGAACTCGAGGTCATCTCGGCGTTGAACTTTCCCGGCTATTTCCTGGTGGTGCACGACATCACCCAGTTCTGCCGCCGTAGCAATATTCTCTGTCAGGGTCGTGGATCGGCGGCCAACTCGGCGGTCTGCTACGCGCTCGGCGTCACGGCCGTCGACCCGGTGGCCAATGGCCTTCTCTTCGAACGGTTTCTGTCGCCGGCCCGCGACGGGCCGCCCGATATCGACATCGATATCGAGTCCGATCTGCGTGAACAGGTCATCCAGTACGTCTACACCCGCTATGGCCGTGACTATGCCGCTCAGGTCGCCAACGTCATCACCTACCGCCGGCGTAGCGCGATCCGGGATATGGCCCGGGCACTGGGCTTCTCGCAGGGTCAGCAGGACGCCTGGAGCAAGCAGGCCGAAGACATCCCGGAGTCGGTGACCGACCTGGCGGCCCAGATCCAAGACCTTCCCCGACATATGGGCATTCACTCCGGCGGCATGGTGATCTGCGATCGCCCGATCGCCGACGTGTGTCCGGTCGAGTGGGCCCGAATGGCGGGCCGCAGCGTCCTGCAGTGGGACAAAGATGACTGCGCGGCAATCGGTTTGGTGAAGTTCGATCTGCTCGGTCTGGGCATGCTCTCCGCGTTGCACTACGCCATCGACCTGGTTGCCGAACACAAGGGCGTCGACGTCGATCTGGCTCGTCTCGACCTGTCCGACGAGCGTGTCTACGAGATGTTGCAGCGCGCCGATTCGATCGGGGTGTTCCAGGTGGAGTCCCGCGCTCAGATGGCCACCCTGCCCCGGCTGAAACCACGGGTGTTCTACGACCTGGTGGTGGAGGTGGCGCTGATCCGCCCCGGGCCGATCCAGGGCGGTTCGGTGCATCCCTACATCAAGCGGCGCAATGGTGTTGAGCCGGTCACCTACGACCACCCATCGATGGAGCCGGCGCTGCGAAAGACATTAGGTGTGCCGCTCTTCCAGGAACAGCTCATGCAGTTGGCGGTGGACTGCGCGGGGTTCTCACCCGCCGAGGCCGATGAGCTTCGGCGGGCCATGGGTTCCAAGCGATCCACCGAGAAGATGCAACGGCTACGCGAGCGGTTTTACACCGGAATGGCGGGCCACCATGGCATCACCGGTGACGTCGCCGACCGGATCTACGAGAAGCTGGCGGCCTTCGCCAATTTCGGCTTCCCGGAAAGTCATTCACTGTCCTTCGCCTCGCTGGTGTACTACTCGTCCTGGTTCAAGCTGTATCACCCGGCGCCGTTCTGTGCGGCACTGCTGCGGGCCCAACCGATGGGCTTCTACTCACCGCAATCGCTGGTGGCCGATGCCCGCCGGCACGGTGTCGTCGTGCACGGTCCGTGTGTCAACGCCAGCCT
>SYAA01000234.1 GCA_005789055.1 Actinomycetota bacterium | reverse complement strand
GGTATGGGGCGCCAATGTCGGCAAGCTGTTCACCGTATTGGGCATCGGCTCAATCGTGCTCGGCCTGACCCTGCAGAACTCCGTAGGTCAGATCATCTCAGGGCTGTTGCTGCTCTTCGAGCAACCGTTCAAGTTGGGCGACTGGGTGGAAACCAATATCCCGAGCATTCGCGTTGTCCGTGGCCGGGTGACCGAGGTGAATTGGCGCGCGACCCATATCGACACCGGCAGCGGCATGCAGATCATTCCCAACTCGGTATTGGCAGCGGCCTCGTTCGCGAATTTGAGCAGACCGACCGACAGCTACAACTTGGTAGTGGAGTCAACCTTCAGCTCCGCCGACGCACCCGATGAGATTTGCGCACTACTGGCCAAGATCGCCGCGAAGCTTCCGCAGCTTCGCGACGGCGCGACGCCGGTGGTGGCCGCCACCAGCAGCACCGGGTATACGACCACGATCCCACTGACCTCTCCCGGTGACGACGCCGCCGCCAGGACCACGTTCCAACGCTGGTTGTGGTACTCATCCCGGCGTGCCGGCCTGCACTCCGACGGTGCCGTCGACGACTTCACCACAGAACCCAATCGGGTCGCGGCGCTACGGAGCGTCGCACCAGTCCTGCGACTCAGCCACTGCGACATGGAGGCTCTACTGCCGCACGCCACCCTCGCGAGGTACGGCGCCGGCGAAGTCGTCCTCGGACGCGGGGAAATCCCGTCGGCGATGACATTTGTGATCAAGGGCCGGATCAGGCTGTGCGTCGACGGCGGGGACGGCTCGAGGCTGCCGATCCGCACCCTGCAGAAGGGCGATTTCCTCGGCCAGACCGCGCTGACCCGCGAGCCCGTCGCCGGGGACGCCTACGCCGAGGGTGAGGTCACCGTGCTTGCGATCAAACGCATCGCGATGGAGGAGTTACTGCTCGACCGACCATCGTTACTCCAAGAGATCAGCCGAACCATCGACGAGCGCAGAGCAATGGTCCGCGCCGCGCTGTCGGAGGAGACTGCTCCCTAAGGTCATTGGCCGCCGCCGGCACGGTCGAGTCCGTCGCGACTCCTGATCGTTAGCCAACCGCGACTTGACGCTCCGCGCCGCGTACGGGTTCACGCCCGCAACCGGTGTTTGACTACCGGCACACAGCAAGTACTGCTGAGTGACAAGCGTACGAAAGGTGATGGGAGTCCTCATGAAAATCGTCGAGGTGATGAGAGGCAACTGGTTGCGCCGCACGGCGGCCGCAGCTGCTGCCGCACTATGCCTGCCCGGTCTGATTGGAGCCGTCGGGGGTTCGGCGGCGGCGTCGGCCTTTTCCCGGCCCGGACTTCCGGTGCTGTATCTGGATGTTCCGTCGCCGTCGATGGGCCGCAATATCCGCATCCAGTTCCAGGGAGGCGGCGAGCATGCCGTGTTCTTGATGGACGGGCTGCGAGCCCAGGATGATTTCAGCGGCTGGGATATCAACACCCCGGCATTCGAGTGGTTCCTGAATTCCGGCCTGTCGGCAGTGATGCCGGTCGGCGGGCAGTCCAGCTTCTACTCGGACTGGTATCAGCCGTCGCGGGGCAACGGTCAGAACTACACCTACAAATGGGAAACCTTCATGAACTCCGAGCTGCCGGCTTACCTGCAGGCCAATCACGGAGTAAACCCGAACGGCAACGCGGTGGTCGGTATCTCGATGGCGGGCAGCGCGGGTCTGAACTACGCGATCTACTACCCGCAGAAGTACATCTACGCTGCATCGCTGTCCGGCTTCCTGAATCCCTCCGAAGGCTGGTGGCCGATGCTGATCGGGCTGGCGATGAGCGATGCCGGCGGATTTGATGCCCAAAGCATGTGGGGGCCATCGTCGGATCCGGCGTGGCGACGCAACGATCCGATGGTCAACATCAACCAACTGGTGGCCAACAACACCCGGCTGTGGATCTACTGCGGCACCGGCACCCCGTCGGAGTTGGACACCTCGGGCGGTGGCGGAAACCTGATGGCGGCGCAGTTCCTCGAGGGCTTCACGTTGCGGACCAACAAGACCTTCATGGAGAACTACCTTGCCGCGGGCGGCAAGAACGCGGTGTTCAACTTCCCGGCCAACGGGACTCACAGCTGGGGGTACTGGGGTTCCCAGCTTCAGCAGATGATTCCCGATATCCAACGGGTTCTCGGCGCCACCCCATCCGGCGCCTGAGGATCCGCTCGACAGTAGGCCTGCCGTCCCCCTCCCCCGGGGCCGGCAGGCCTACTGCTTTGCGCCAGTTAGACGCCGCGACCGGACTTTAGGGTTGCGGCACCGTCGATCGAGACCGTGACCTGCGCGCCGGCGATATCGTCGGCGACGCATGCCGCGGCGGCGTCGGCATCGGCGATCAGGGCCCAGGTCCGCTCACCGTTAGGCGTGCGGACGGCGATGAATGCCTTCTCCGGCCGGCCTTCCCGGTCGAACGGCACCGTCCACGACTCCACGGTGCCGGTTCCCTCCCACTCGACGAGCGCAGTACGGGTGGGTTCGCGGTCGACCGCGCCCTGGACGTCCTCCCAGCGGAACGCCTCCGCCGGCGGGGTCGTGCTGTAGACCCCAAAGCTGTGCTTGGTCAGATAGCCGCCGTTGGCGGTGATCAGTCCGCGGGTGCCGGGATTGTCGCGCAGCAGTTCGGTCATCGTGGCGATGGAGTGCGTGACGTAGTTGTTCCACGGTCCGCCGGCGAACGTCAGGCCTCCGGTGACGGTCAGCGGTCGCGCGGTATCGGCCAGCGGAAGGCCAAGTTCGCGCGCGGCCACCTGCACCGCGGAGGGAAAGCACGAGTAGACGTCGACGACGTCGACGTCGTCGATTCCGAGACCGGCCAGTTCCAGCACGCGCCGGCCACCGATCCGGATCGCCGGCGAGCGATGTAGTTCGTCGCGTTCGGCAACGGCGTAGGTGTCGTGCGAGTCGGTGCCCGCGTGCGGGAAGACCCAGACGTCCCTGGGGATCCCGAGCTGCTCGGCCTTGCTCGCCGAACACAGAATCACCGCGGCGCCCTGGTCGACCATGTTGTTGGAGTTCATCAACTTCGGGTACGGCCAGCTGATCATCCGGTTGTCCGCGCCGGGTTGGGCGATCTGTTCTTCCGTTCGCTCCTCGCGGCTCCAGGCATGCGGATTGGCTGCCGCCACCCGGCTGAACTGCGCCCACATCGCTCCAACCCGGCTCTGATGGTCCGGCACGGACTCCCCGTCGGCGATGCGTAGCGACTGCTCGAAGAGTGGGTAGACAAACGATGGTGGTATCAGTCCGACACGGTCTTCGGCCGGCCCCGACATCGGAACGTCCTCAGCCCCGGGCGGGACCGGAACGGAATCGTCCTGCTGGGTCCAATCGGGGCGAATTCCCTTGGCCCGCAGCCGCATCCGGGTGCGCCAGGTTTCAGCGCCGGCGATAAGTACGGCATCGGCCCGACCCCGCTGGATATCGAGGCAGGCGCGGTTGACGAGCGACTGCGGGGTGTTTCCACCGATCCCGCTGTAGGACGTGCTCGCCTCTGGTGCCCCGATCCGCCGGCCCAGTAGAAGTGCAGGGTCGCGGTAGCGCCAGGACAGCAGATTGACCACCCGAATGGAGTCCAGTGCCGCCAGCACCCGCGGGTCGGCGGCCCGGCCGGTCGCGGCGACCATCAGATCGATCGGCTCCACGTCGGGTGACTCGTCGAACTGGTTGACTTGGCCGACGCCGATCAGGACCGGTGTTCGCGGATCCAGTCTCACGCCGGGCCGTTTCGGTAAATCGACTTCAGCTCGAAGAACTCGTTGAGTCCTTCGGGGCCGAGTTCTCGACCCAATCCGCTGGCCTTGACTCCGCCGAAGGGCGCACCCATGTCCAGCTGGTAGCCGTTGACCCCGATCGTCCCGGTCTTCACCGCCCGGGCGACGTCGGTGGCGCGGTCGGTGTCGGTCGACCACACGGTCCCGGCGAGCCCGAACTGGCTGTCATTGGCCAGTTCGATGGCCTCGGCGTCGTCGTCGTAGGCGATGACGGCCAGCACCGGACCGAAGATCTCCTCCTGCGCTATCCGGTCAGAGTTGCCGACGTCGGCGAACACCGTCGGTGAGACGAACCAGCCCCGCGACTGATCCTTCGGGATGCCGCCGCCGGAGACGAGTCGGGCGCCACTGTCGTTGCCCGCCTGGATATAGCCGAGCACCCGGTCGCGCTGGCGAGCGGTGACCACCGGGCCGATGTCGGTTGCGCCGTCGAGAGGATCGCCCACCGTGAAACCGTCGACCAGAGTCACCAACGCATCGACCACCTCCGCGTACCGCGACCGCGGCGCCAGGATTCGCGAGCCCAGATAGCACGTCTGGCCGTTGTTGACGAAGGACACTGAGCGCAGCCCACGCATGGTGGCATCGAGGTCGGCGTCGTCGAGAATGATCGCGGCGGACTTGCCGCCGAGTTCCAGGGTGACCGGACGCAGGAGTCGGCCACAGACCTCAGCGATGATCCGGCCCGCCACCGTCGAACCGGTGAAACTCACCTTGTCCACCCCGGGGTGGGAGACCAGGTGCTTGCCGGCCTCCACACCGCCCGGTACCACGTTCAGTACTCCCGGCGGCATCCCGCACTCCCGGGCGGCCTCGGCGAAAACCAGCGCGTCCAAGGCGGTTTCGGGTGCCGCTTTGAGGACGACTGTGCAGCCGGCGGCGAGTGCGGGCGCGAGCTTGAACGCGGCCAGTGCCTGCGGATAGTTCCAGGGGACGATCGCGGCCACGACCCCAACCGGTTCACGGCGCACGATGGTGTGGCCGGACATGCTCGGCCGGATCTCTTCGATCGGGGTCTCGGTGATGAGCTTGGCGTAGTACCCCAGTAGCGCCGCTGGGAACTGTCCGTTCGCTCCCCGAGACAGTGCGATCGGCATGCCGTTCTCACGGCTCACCAGCTTGTCGGTGCTGTCCGCGCGCCGGTGCAGTGCCGCGGCGAACGCCTCGAGAACCGCGGCCCGGTGGCCGACCGAGGCCGAACTCCACAGCGGCAGTGCGGTCCGTGCCGCGGCGACGGCCGCGTCGATGTCGGCGACGGTGGCACTGGCTCCGTCGCCGAGTAACTCACCGGTCGCGGCCTCGCGGACCGGCTCGCATTGGTCTGCGGGCCGGAACTCCCCGTCGATGTAGAACTCCGCGTCCCTGACTGCCGCGCCTGCCGCACTCTCCTGTCGGGTGCTCATTGCGGTAACTCCTCTCGCGCCGGGACTCCCGGCTTCTCGGTGACGAACAGGACACCGTCGCAGATCAGTTGCTCGACGTCATCGTCGGTGAGTGCCAACACGTCGCGGCAGATCCGGCGAGTGTCGGCACCGGGCAGTGGCGCCGGGCGCTGCGGCGCCTGCGGGATGTTGCGAAACGGTGCGGGCCCGGTCTCGGCGGGAAGTGGGACGTCGAAAAACGGATGGTCCATGTCGGCCAGGACATCGCGGTATCTCAGTTGGGCGTGGTCGTAGACCTCATCGGGCCGGTACATCGGGCCGGCCGCCACCCCGGCATCCTGCAGTCGCTGAGCCGCCTCCTGCGGCGTCCGGCGTGCGGTCCACTCGGCGAGGGACTCATCGCCGACGATCCCGTCGACTACCTGCCGGTCCGCCGCGGACGTGAGCGACACCACGCACCACTCATCCTCACCCAGACACGCCAGCAGGAGGTGTTCGGTCGGGTCCGGACGGATGTCTGCGGGGTCTGCGGCCAGCGTGACGAAACGGGTGTCCAACTGGTTGATCCCGGCCTCGGCCTGGGAGACACCGATCCGGGCGCCGACACCGCAGCGTCGGCGCCGGATCAGCGCGGCCAGGGCGCCGATCGCGGTGATCCGGCCGACCACGTGATCCGGGAAGATTGTGGTGGCATCGAAGTACGGGTGGCGTCCGGTGGTCCCGGCCGCCTCCGCGGTCCACAGACTTGTCACGCCCGTCGCAGCGCGGACCAGTGGGCCGTAACCCAGCCGGTTACTCCAGGGACCAACGTCGCCGTAGGCACTGCTCTGTGCCAGGACGATGTCGTCATTGAGCTCGCGAAGTCGCGCGTAGTCGAAGCCGAGGGCGGTCAGTGTCTCCGGCTTGAAGTTGGCGAACACCGCGTCGGCGACGCCGACGAGGCGGGCGAACATTTTCGCCCCGGCATCGCTGCGAAGATCAAGACCCAACCCGAGGTTGTTGCGGTGCGCTCGGGCGAAGGAGTCACCGATCGCCTGGTCCGGCCGTTTCTGCCGCAAACCGTCTGGGAAGGCGGCGCTCTCCACTTTGATGATCTCGGCACCCAGGTCGCCGAACAGCCTGCTCAGTTCCCCGCCCGCAACGATGATGCCCAGATCGAGCACACGAATTCCCACCAGTGGCCTGCTCCCCACTGCGGCATCAGGTTCAGGGTCGAATCGCTCTGTCCGCCAGAGGGTTTCATCGGCGTCAAGCTGCGGCGCCGCAGTGCGAATACCGGCTCTCGCACCATCGACAGTCCAGTAGCCCACGGGGACGGGAGTCTTGACGCCGGGAGCGATCTCGATGTCGGCCAGTGCCCGGGTCGCATCGAGTTGATCGGAATGCAGGGCTTCCGACGGCGTCAGGACGGCCGCGATTGGCACTGAGTGAGCCTGTCCCGCCTGGACCAATTGATCTCGGGTGCGATCCGCGAACTGCTCGCCGATGAGCGCTCCGAGTTCGTCAAATGCCTGCACCCGCGCAGCGAGTACGTCGAAGCGGTCGTCTTGGAACTGCTCGGGTTCACCCAGCCAGGCCCGCAACCCGTGCCACTGCCTGGGCGACATCACACAGATCCGGACGAATCCGTCGCTGCATTTGAAAATCGGATACAGATCCTGGTTCCGCGGCCTTCCCCGCCATCGCTCTCCGGACTTGCGGGCCGTCGCGGCCTGACCCTGGGTTCCGAACGGTGGATCCAGTGCCATCACCACCGCGTCGAACCGGGAGAAGTCGATGTAATCGCCGGCGCCGCAACGCAATCGGTTGAAGTACGCGACCAGCACCGCCCAGGCTGCCTGCACTGAAGCGGTGGCCGAGGCGATACCGTCCGGTGGCAGCACCGGGGCGCCGACGGTCGGGCCGGAGCGCGACAATGCGCTGCACATCGCGTAGAGAACTGGGTCGCTGGCACGCCAGTTGGCATAGGGTCCGGTGTTGCCGAAGTCGGTCACCAGCATGGTCACCAGGGATCCGAAGCGGTCGGCCAGTTCCGCGCACGAGGTGCCGAAGGCGGCGGCGAGGCCGGGTCGCCCGCTATCGACCACGATGTCGGCGCCGGCGGCCAGCTCGACGAGCCGGCGTCGGTCGTCATCGCTGCCGGGGTCCAGGACAGCGGCGCGTTTATTGGCGTTATGCAGTGCGAACGGGATGCTCGCGCCGACCAGGGTGGGAGGTTCCGATCGCGCCGGGCTGCCCGTCGGCGGCTCGATCTTGAGCACGTCCGCACCCAGATCGGCCAGCAGTCGGGTGACGGTGTCAGACCCCGAGTCGCAGAGGTCGAGCACCCGCACCGACGCCAGCAACGGTTCGTTCTCGCTCAACTGGCTGCCTCCCGGTCCGGCGACGAGCTTAGCCACCCCGGGACCGCGGGTAGAATGGGGCGCATATGTCCTCCCTGAGTGCGGTTACCGAGTGCGGCCGGCCAGGACCAGTCCCTGAAACCCGAGCCTCTGAAATCCCAGCCAGGGGAATCCCAGCCCCCGGGGGTCCGTCCCGGCTGCGACTCTATGTCGATATCGGTGTGGTGATTGCCGCACTGGTGGCCGCCAACCTCATTGCCCACTTCACCACGGTGTGGGCCAACATCGCCACCGTGCCGGCGGTGGCAATCGGACTGTTGATGCTGGCGCGGGCCCGCGGGCTGTGCTGGGCGGATTTGGGGCTAAGCCGCGCGCAGTGGCGGTCCGGCGCTCGCTACGCGATGGCCGCGATCGGCCTGGTGGCCAGCGTGATCGCGATCGGTGCCTTGCTGCCGTGGACTCGACCGATGTTTCTCAACGACCACTACGCCACCTTGTCGGGAGCGCTGCTGGCCTCGATGATCATCATCCCGCTGCAGACCGTCATCCCCGAGGAGCTGGCTTTCCGGGGAGTTCTGCACGGCACCCTCGACCGAGTATGGGGTCTGCGCGGCGCGGCGGCCGCCGGATCTCTGCTGTTCGGTCTGTGGCACATCTCCACGTCGTTGGGTTTGACCAGCGGTAATGCTGGATTCAGCCGAATCTTCGGTGGCGGCACTCCCGGTATCGTGGCCGGAGTGGTCCTGGCGGTGCTGGCCACCGCCGCCGCCGGGTTCATCTTCACCTGGTTGCGACACCGCAGCGGAAGCCTGATCGCCCCCATCGCGCTGCACTGGTCTCTCAACGGAATGGGGGCGCTTGCCGCGGCACTTGTCTGGCAGCTGTCCTGATATGTGCCGTCGCAGTGCTGTTCGGGCGGTCGTGGCGCTACTGCTGCTGATGTTCGCCAGCCTGCCCGTTCTGGCCACGCCGGCCGCCGCCGACCAGTCCACTCTCACCGTGGACACCCTGGATGTGACCCCCTTCGTCATCTCGGAAAACGACCTCAAGTCCGGGTTCAGCATTGACGTTCTCAACGAGGTCGCCACCCGGCGGGGCTGGACAATCACGTACGGGACGAACGGATCCGTCAGCGAGATTCTCACGAATGTCACAGAAGGCCGCGCCGACATAGCACTCGGCGCGATCGAGATCACCTCCGAGCGGGCCAGGGATCTCGATTTCTCGCAGCCCCTGTACAGCGGAGGTCTGCAGATCCTGGTGCCCGCGGGCACCAGCACCAGCCGATCGCTTCCCGGCCTCGCCGAATTCCTCGAGCTGTTGTTTTCCCGGACAATGCTGGTCTGGGTAGCGGCGGCCCTGGTGATCGCGTTGATTCCCGCGCACATCACGTGGCTGATGGAACGCCGACACGACGATTCGATGGTCTCCCGCGCCTACTTCCCCGGCATCTTTCAGGCTATCGGGTGGAGCCTGGGCATGCTCGCTTCCCAACCCGACAGCTTTCCGAAGCATTGGGCGTCGCGAACCCTCGGCCTCGCATTGGCTTTTGTAAGCATCATTTTCGTCTCACTCTTCACCGCGACCCTGGCCGCCAACATCACGGTGTCCAAGATCGGTTCTCAGATCTCCTCGCCGTCGGATCTTTTCGGCAAGTCCGTCTGCACCCTGGCCGACAGCGAAGCGGCCGATTACCTCAAAAATCTCGGCGTCGAGTCCGCCACTAAATCCTCAATCGACGACTGCTACGCGGACCTGAAAGCGCGGCGCGCCGACGCGGTTGTCTTCGACGCCCCGGTGCTGAACTATTACGTCGCCCATGGGGGCGCCGGGACTGCCATGGTCGTGGGGCAGAAGTTCGACAAAGAGGACTACGGCACCGCTTTCCGCCCCGGCGGCCCCCTGCGCCGCCAATTCGACGAAACGATGCTCGGGATGCGCGAGGACGGAACGTTCGACCGGATCAAGCAGAAATGGTTCGGCGACGACGGCACCGGTTCCGCCGGCTAAGAACGTTCCCTTGGTCGGGCGAAGGCCGGTGGCCTGATTAGCGGCCTATTTGCGCACCTTGCCGAGGATCCACAGCAGGATCACCGAGCCCAGGACTGCGGTGAAGAGTGTGAACCACCAACCGCCGGCGGCGGTGTCGACGAAGAAACTCAAGAGGAAACCGCCGACAAGTGCACCGGCGATGCCGGTGAGGATATTGGTCAGAATTCCTGAGCCACCACCCTTGACGAGGCTTCCGGCAATCCAGCCGGCGAGCGCGCCGATGACGATGTAGCCGATCCAGCCGACGCTGGTCAGGGTCGACGAACGCGCCAGAAAATCAGTTGTAGCCATGATGTCCATCAGGACCTCCTCGGTGAATCCGGCCGGATCAGGCGCCGACCGCGTCCCTCAGATATAGCCCACGCCGGTAACGATTAGCGTGCCGAACGGGCCACGATCCAGCAAACTCCGGCCTTACGCGCCGGGCATCATCTCCGGCACCGGGGTTTCGACCGGGATCGGCACGCCGACCCGGTTGCCGGGCTCCGGCGGCGGTGCATTGGGATCCGGTGGCGGCGGCGCGGGCGGCGGCGGCGGGGTGTAAGGCTTGATGGACTGTGCCAGCGCTGCGGCCGCGGCGGTGTCGATGGGGTTTTTCGCGGTACCCAGGTAGACCACGAACCAGCGTTCACCGGCCTGGCCACGGGACGTGCTGGGCGCCGGTGTTCCGACGACTCCCACCCAGATCTGACCGTTGGGCTTGCTGGTGTCGGTGAATTTGACGTCATAGGACGCGGTGTATCCCGGTAAGCCCCCGGCCGGCAGCGCACTGGACTGCTGGTTGATCCGGGTTCCCGGGAAGGGCATGAAGAACTCGCCCATGTCGGAGGCAAGCCGGACCGCAGCCTTGCCGTTGTCCGCCTCAGCGCCGGCGAAAAGCTTCAAGTCAAGGCGACCGAGCAGGATGCTGGTGTCGTTAGCGGTCGGTGCCGGCTGGCCCATGACGGCCGGCCCGGTCTGCTTAAGCAGCAGCGCCTGGCCGTAGCTCAGCCGCGACGGGTCGGCTACCTCCCACCCAGCCGGGGGCAGGTAGCTGAATCCGCCGGCGCCATTCTCGACGCGACCGGGATCAGCCGCCGGCGCGGCGGGATCAGCGGGAGGAGCCGCGGGTGCTGCAGGATCGGCCGGAGGCGGCGGCGGTGCGGCCGGATCGGCCGGAGGCGGCGGCGGTGCGGCCGGATCGGCCGGAGGCGGCGGCGGTGCGGCCGGGTCC
>SYAA01000233.1 GCA_005789055.1 Actinomycetota bacterium | reverse complement strand
GTGCCGGTCCAGTGAATGCGACTTGTACTGGGTCAGAACGCAAATGCGCAGATACCGCGCATTGACCAGGTTCGACAGCACGAAGTCGATCAACCGATAGGCCCCGCCGAAGGGAACTGCGGGTTTTGCCCGGTCCGCGGTAAGCGGATAGAGCCGTTTGCCCTCGCCCCCGGCCATGACGATGCCGAGTACGTGTGGCAACTCCCTCATGGCAGTAAACCTAGTCACCGGGGCTGCTGACTGCTGAGCAATGCGGGTTTCGCCATCGCCGGTACCGAGGGCAGGTTCCGGCGGCAGGTTCCAATCGCGGGGCAGGTGGGGCTACCGTCTGCGGTATGCGTGTGGCGATGATGACCCGCGAGTACCCGCCGGAGGTCTATGGCGGTGCGGGGGTGCACGTGACCGAATTGGTAGCCCAGTTACGCCACCTGTGCGAAGTCGACGTGCACTGCATGGGTTCGGTCCGCGCCGGGGCGTTCGCCCATCAACCCGACCCCGCGCTCAAGAACGCCAACCCCGCACTGTCGACGCTGTCGACCGATCTTCGGATGGCCGATGCCGCCGCCGGTGCCAGCGTGGTGCATTCGCACACCTGGTACACCGGCATGGCTGGACACCTCGCGGCACTGCTGCATGGCATGCCGCACGTCCTCACGGCGCATTCGCTGGAACCGCTGCGGCCCTGGAAGGCCGAACAACTCGGGGGCGGCTACCAGATCTCACTGTGGGTCGAGCGCACCGCGGTGCAGGCCGCCGATGCGGTGATCGCCGTGAGTTCAGGTATGCGCAACGACGTACTGGCGGCGTACCCGGCGCTGAACCCGAGCCGGGTGCACGTCGTCAAGAACGGCGTCGACACCAGTGTCTGGTATCCCGGCCCGGCCGAGTCCGGCGAGTCGATCATCGACGAACTCGGGGTGGACAGGTCGCGGCCGGTGGTGGCTTTCGTCGGGCGGATCACCCGCCAGAAAGGGGTGCCGCACCTCATCGCCGCGGCCCACCGCTTCGCACCGGAGACTCAATTGGTGTTGTGCGCCGGATCTCCCGATACTCCGGAAATCGCCGCCGAGGTGACCGCTGCGGTCTCTGACCTGGCTGATAGGCGCAGTGGCGTGTACTGGGTTCGCGATATTCTACCGGCGCATCGGATCCGCGAAATCCTCTCAGCAGCAACAGTTTTCGTTTGCCCATCGGTGTACGAGCCGTTAGGTATCGTTAACCTCGAGGCGATGGCCTGCGAAACGGCGGTGGTCGCTTCCGACGTGGGCGGCATCCCGGAGGTCGTCACCGACGGCGTCACCGGCACGTTGGTGCACTACGACGCGGCGGATCCGACGGCCTTCGACGCCGACCTGGCAGCGGCGATCAACGCTCTCATCTCCGATAGCGACAGGGCCGCGCGGTACGGCGCGGCCGGGCGGCAGCGTTGTATCGACGAGTTCTCCTGGGCGCGTATCGCCGCGCAGACCCTCGAGGTGTACCGCGGGGTAACGGCCTAGCCGGTCGGTTCCAGTTCGGGACCCACCAGTCGGTGGCTCAGCTGGTGACGCCCTTGAGTTCGTCGCCCAGAGCGGAGGCCTCATCAGGGGTCAGTTCGACGACGAGCCGACCGCCACCCTCCAGCGGTACCCGCATCACGATGCCGCGCCCCTCTTTGGTCGCTTCCAACGGACCGTCGCCGGTCCGGGGCTTCATGGCCGCCATCGAGTGCTCCCTCCAGATCGCGCAGACCCGCCGCCATGACCGAATCGGATGCCGGGCTGGTTGGTTCAAGTTGACCTCATTCTTCCCTATCCGGGCCCAGAGGTGAAAAAGACCCGGTGAACGGTGGTCCGGAAGGCACCCAGCAGGTCTGAAGATGGTCGTCGACCATCCCGGTGGCCTGCATCAACGCATACGCGGTGGTTGGTCCGACGAACCGGAAGCCGAGGCTTCTGAGGTGGCAGGCCAGGGCGGCGGAGTCCGGCGTCGACGCCGGCACGTCGGACGGTCCGGCCGGGCGCGGGCGCCACGGTGGGGCGTGGGACCACAGCAGGTCGGAGAGATCGACCTCGAGCACGGCCGCCGTCCGGGCATTGGCGATGGTGGCCTCGATCTTGGCCCGGTTGCGCACAATGCCGGTGTCGGCCATTAAGCGGTCGACGTCCCGTTCGGTGTAGCCGGCGATGGTCTCGATGTCGAAATGGGCGAATGCCCGCCGGAAGTTCTCCCGCTTGCCCAGGATGATCCACCAGGACAGCCCGCTCTGAAAGGCCTCCAGGGTCATCCGTTCGAACAGGGCGACGCGGCCGCGCAGCGGCCTACCCCATTCGCGGTCGTGATAGTCCTGCAGCAGCGGCGGTCCACCGGCCGCCCAGTCGCACCGCGGGCGAGGGTCGCCGCCGGCCGGAGGTATCAATTCCGGTTCGGATCAACCGGCCCGGCTGCGCCGCTTCGGGCGGCATCGAGTTCGGCCCGCAAGTGGTCGATCTCGGCGCCGAGGCGCTCGAGCACCCAGTCCACCTCGCTGGTCTTGTAGCCGCGAAGCACCTGTGCGAACTTGACGGCCTCGACATCGGCGCCGGTGACCTCGAAGGCCGGCAGCACGGTCGCGGTCGTGCCCCGGGGCAGTGGCGGCAATTGCTCTCCGCGGCCGAACACCACACTGGCAATACCGAAAAGGACGACGGCGACCAGAATCAGGACCACCAGATACAACAGGATCAGCGTCACACCCCGAGATCCTGCCTCACCGGGTTCCGCGGCGCGTCTGGCGCACGGTGTTCATCGGGGGCCGGTCGGCCAACGACACCGCCGAGGTCTTCGTGCGGTACCCCTGTGGTCCCCCCAGGGATCCCCCCAGTGATCCCCCCTGTGGTCCCTGCCCTGGGCCGTCGGGCAGGAACTGGGTCAGCCCGACACCGGAGTCGTCGATACCGCAGCGGGTCAGCAGGGTGGCGATTATTTGCCGACTCATCGGGCCCAGCTCGCTCAGCGGCCGGTTGCGGTGCGTGCGCACACCGAGGTTCACCTGTGCGATCGCATCCAGACCGAACCGGTCGTAGGTGTCGATCAGGATTCCGATCTCAACGCCGTAGCCGGGCGCAAACGGCACCGCGGTCAGCAGTTCCCGGGTCCCGGCATATTC
>SYAA01000232.1 GCA_005789055.1 Actinomycetota bacterium | reverse complement strand
TCGGTCACCTTTCCCATCTGGACGCCCCGGTAGGTGACATTCGAGAACCGGTACAGCCCGCCGGTTCTCGGTAGTTCAAGCTTCACGGTCATCCGTCCGATACCGAGCAGTGTCGGAGCCTGCATATAGACCACAACCATGGCGGTGACGCCGATGATCGACGCGATCGTGAAGATGATCAGCTGGGTTCGAACAAACCGGGTCAGCATCAGTTGCCGCCTCCGTCCGGTGGGACCGCGCCGGGTTGGGGCCCCGGCATGACTCCGGCGCCATGGGTCTGTGAGCCAGATTCAATCGGATCCCCCAGACCGGCGCCCTGCGGACCGGATTGGGGAGACACGTCGGCAACCGTGTCAACGAGCGGCGGAACTGTTGCGACCTCTGCCGGCGGCGCGCTGAATGGCGCGTTCATCGGGTCGTAGGTGTAGGAGGCGTACCACGGATCGCCAGGTGCGGGAACGAGTTTTGCACCTTCCTGACCCCACGAGGTGCCGAGCATGAGTGTTCTCTTCAGCCTCGGAACCGTGAGATCAAAAATGATGTACTGGTTGAGATAGTCACCGCGGATTCCCCGATTGATGAATTCCTGGCCGTACGGGAACGCGGTGAAATACGCGAGCGCGGTATCGAGTTTGGGCCCCACGTCAGCCAGCGACCGCAATGTGGGTTCCAGGTTGCGCAGGTTGCTCACCAGGTCTGCCTGGGTGTCGTTGACCAGCCCGGCCGCAAGGTTGCTGAAATTACCCAGCTTCTCTAGGGCCGCGGTCAGTTGCGGGCGCTCGCGAACCAGCACATCAAGGGCAGGCGGGATCCGATCCAATGCCCGGGTGAGCACGTCGCGTTGACCGGCGAAGGTACCGGCCAGTCGATTCAGCGACACCACGGTCGCGTTGATGCTGTCGCGCTGGGTGGCCAATACGCCGACGAACTCGTTGAGGCGGGTCAGCAGACTACGAATCTGGCTTTCCCGGCCGTTGAGAGCGCCGTTGAGTTCGGCGACGATGTCTCCGAGTTGACCAACTCCCCCGCCGTTGATCACCACTGAGAGCGCCGACAGGGTTTGCTCGGTCGACGGGTAGGTCGACGACTTGTTCAGACCCACCGTCGCGCCGGGTTGCAGCCGCCCTTGCGGTGCCTGACCCAGCGGCGGGTTCAGCGCCAGGTGCATGGATCCGAGCAAGCTGGTCTGGCCGACTGTGGCGAGGGCATTGGCAGGTATCACCACGTCGGGCTTTACCGTGATCTCAACGTCGGCGTGCCAGTCCCGCACTGACATCGACGCCACGCTGCCGACGACCACATCGCCAACCAGCACCGGGGAATTCGGTTCCAATGCGCTGACATTCGCCAACTCGACCCGGTACTTCGACGACCCCAGTTCGTTCCCGACGGTACCGGGCAGGGGCAGCGAGTTCAGCCCGCCGAAGGAGCAACCGGTCACGGTGACCGATGCACATAGTGCCGCAATCGCGCTGCGGCGAAGCCGGGACGTCATGGCGGCGGCATCCCTTCGGGGACTTGTGGCGTCGGCGCCTCCGCCGGCAGCAACAGATCCTGCAGCGTCGACGGCGCCTGACCGGCCTGCCCACTGGGAACATCGGGTCCCGGCGGGGCACCAAGTCCATTGGGCACCCCGGTCGGATTGGGGACACCCGGAATCGGCGCATTGGGGTAGAGCGCGGGCTGCGGATAGGCGGGCAGACCGTTCGGTGCATAGGAACCGGGTGTGGTGTTCGGTGGCGCCCCCCACCCGGCCGGCGGCGGAACGTCGCCATTGAGCCCGGTGTACGCCGAGATCGCGGGCGGCAACAACGGCGGTGGCGGGCTTCCCCCGGCGCCGCCCGGAGCCAGATTCGGCTCGGAGTAAATGAGGTTCCCCGGACTCGGCGACTTCGCCAGATAGGCGTTAAACGGCACCGGCAGGTAGTTGAAGTTCAACAACCGCAGCGCCGGCCCGAGGTACTGCGAGCACAGCTTCCCGGTCTCGGATGCGGTCGCGTTCTGAATGGCACCGATAGCCGCGCAGATCACCTGGAGCGGATTGGCGAAGTTCCCCAACGCGAAGCCGCCGAGGCCGCTGCCGGTGTCGGGGTTGTAGATGTTGTAGCTGTTACCGATCGCGTTCGGCGCCACGTGCAGAAGATTCTTCAGCGCCATCTGGTTGTCGCTGATATTCCTGACCACGTCGCCGAGTCGTTCGATCTGCTCGGAAGTCTGGTCGCGGCTACCGGCAACGAATCGTTCGACGTCGCCGACCGCACTGGACAGGTTGGTCAGGGCGCCGTCAAGTTCCGAGCGGCTGTCGTTGAGCACGCTGCTCACCGTGGCGAGGCGATCCTGGAACGACACGATCTGAACGTTACTGTCCCGCAGTGCGGTGACGAAGGTTTGCAGGTTCTCGATAACGTCGACGATATTGCCGCTACCGTCGGCGAGGATCCGACTCAGGCCCGACAACTGCTTGATGGTCTCCCGCAGTTTGTCCCCGTTGCCGTCCATCGCTGTGGCGGCACTGTCGATGAAACGCCCCACCGACGACGTCGACACGCCACTGCTCGGGCCGAGATCCGTTGACAGCCGGGCCAGTTGGGCTTTGACCTCGTCCCACTCCACTGGCACGCCGGTGCGGTCGAGATCGATCACGGCGCCGTCGCGCATTGTCGGTCCGCTGGATTCGCCGTCCACCCCATAAGCCGGCGCCAGCTGGACGAACCGGGCACCGACCAGATTCTGGGCGACGATCACCGCGTTGGCATCAGCGGGGATGGGTACGCCGCGCTTGACGCTGAGGGTCATCTTCGCCCTGGTGCCCTGCGGTTGGATCGACTTGACGGTACCCACCCTGACTCCGGAAACCCGAACCTCGTCTCCGGGGTAGATCGCCTTGGCACTGGCGAAATAGGCGGTAATCGTTGTCGGCTTCAGAGCGGTGTTACGGATCAGCACTGCCAGGCCCGCGGCGATGAGCACCGCCAGCGCGGCGGCGATGAGGGTGGTCAGCCGTTTGCGTGTCATCCGGGCACCTGCCCTGTTCGCCGCCATGTTTCCCAGTTGCTGTTCCACGGGAAGGGGAACTCCGCGCGCGGCCCGGCGTTGTCCGGGGGCTGGCCGGCGTTGACTCCGCGACGGAATCCGAAGATGTAATCCAGGAAGGGCTGGATCGTCTGGGCCGGGCTCAGATTGGCGACGAACGCGTTGTAGAAGTAGCCATTGTTGACCGCTTCGGACTGGGTGACCTGGAATTTGGCGATACCGGCCATCGCCTTGCCGATGTTGTCGTTGTTGCGCTGCAGCATCGCGGTCACCGCGTTC
>SYAA01000231.1 GCA_005789055.1 Actinomycetota bacterium | reverse complement strand
GTGCTGCTCAAGGTCCGCGTACCCGGCGGCGAGTGGGAACTGCTGGGCATCGGACTGCCCGGTGACCGCGAGGTCGACGACAAGCGCCTCGGCGCCGCACTCGATCCGGCCGAATACGCCATGCTCGACGACGCTGATTTCGCCACAAAACCGTTTCTGACGAAGGGCTACATCGGCCCGAAGGCATTGCTGGACAACGGTGTTCGCTATCTGGTAGATCCGCGGGTCGCCAACGGCACGGCGTGGATCACCGGGGCCGACGAACCAGGCAGGCATGTGGTCGGCCTGGTGGCCGGACGGGACTTCGTCGCGGACGGCGTCATCGAAGCCGCCGAGGTGCGCGACGGCGACCCGTCTCCGGATGGCGCCGGCCCGCTGGTGAGTGCGCGTGGCATCGAGATCGGCCACATCTTCCAGTTGGGCCGCAAGTACACCGACGCGTTCACCGTCGACGTTCTCGGTGAGGATGGCAAACCGGTGCGGTTGACCATGGGCTCCTACGGCATCGGGGTGTCTCGGCTGGTGGCGGTGATCGCCGAGCAGCAGCACGACGCACTCGGATTGCGGTGGCCGTCGGCGGTGTCGCCGTTCGACGTGCACGTCGTGATCGCCAACAAAGATTCCGAGGCGCGCGCCGGCGCCGAGGAACTCGCCGCCGAACTGGATCGGCAGGGTTTCGAGGTGCTGCTTGATGACCGGACCGCCTCACCCGGGGTGAAGTTCAAGGACGCCGAACTGCTCGGCATGCCGTGGATCGTGGTGGTGGGCCGGGGTTGGGCGGACGGCACCGTGGAGCTACGCAACCGCTTCACCGGCGAGGCCCGCGAGGTCGCCGTCGGCACTGCGGCCACCGATGTCGCTGCGGTCTTGGCCGACGTCTGACCGCGAGTCTGACGCCAGCGCGACGTTCGGCGGCGACCGTCGCGCTGGCGTTACGGTCGGCGGTGGGCCCGGGCTATTCGCTGCCGCCGGGGAAGGCCGTCGTCACCGGCCAGGCACCCAACACCTGACGCCACCGTGCGGCGGCCACCGCGCACTGGGTCAGCGCCGTCAGGCCGAATACGCGGTCCTGCTCGGAGCTTGCCTGCTCCAGCACCGCCCGCCAGGCCACCGCGCAGTCCTCTTCCAATCGGATCGCGAGCCGGGCGGCGTTGGTCGGCGAATCCACCAGGAGCGGTAACCGGTAACCGGCTGCGGGTAACGGCACCTTCGCTGAGCGTTCGGTCAGCATCGCCACCGCCGCCTCACGCCGGTCGCGGTGCTCGGCCAGCACCGCGGAGACGAGGTCGTTGCGAATGGGCAGGCTGTGCGCCGAGACCATGCCGTATCCGTAGATCGCGGCGTGCTCGGTGCCGATGGCGTCGAATAGTGCGGCCTGGTCGGCGGCCGTCGGTCGGTCCGGGTCCGGTTGCTCGGGTGTCGTCATCGCAGTCGTCCTCCGGGCTGCAGCGCCACCGTCGCGGATGCCGTACAGGCCGCGGCGATGGAGCCGAGCAGGCCCGCCCGGTAGCCCGACATCGTCGGTGCCAGCTTCGCCGCATCGTCAGCCGATCTCCGCAGCGCACTGATCACGGCGGCACGAGTGGCCGACTCCGGCGCGGCCTGCGCGCTCGCTGAGGTCGTCTCAGCGACGGACGTCGGTGTCGGTGTGCCGGCCGCCCGGGCCAACTCCTCGACCAGTGCGGTCGCGTGGCGTGCGCGTTCCGCAGCGACCACGAGCAGGGCGGGAACCATGGTCGGAGCGGCTGCGCGGGCCGCCGCTGTCGCCAGTTCGCTGTCGGCGCGCGCCGCGGCCAGCACGGCTTCGAGGGGGTCGGGCTCGTCGGGCGCGCCGGCGCCGCAGGCCGCAGTGGCAGTACCGACCAGCGCCAGCGCCAGCAGGCCGCGACCGCCGCTGGTGAGCGCGCTGCGCCGACTGAGCATCGGCCCGGAACCCCGCCCGAGATCGTGGCGGGGATCAGGCCTGGGCACGGGTTCATCCTGCCATCACGGTGGGGATCGCAGGCGTATCGTGAGGGGTCCGTGTCGCTCGGGCTGAGACGTCGGTGTCAACACAACTCAAGATGAGGAGCTCGTCGTGACTGAACGGTCCGCGGGATTGCCCTCGCCAGAGCGGGTGATCGAGCTACTCAGTGGTGAGTTCCTGCGCGCCGGATACGAGATCGAGGATGTCTCGATTGACACCGGAACACGCCCGCCCCGAATCCGGGTGATCGCCGACGGAGAGCGCCCCTTGAATCTTGATGCCGTCGCGGCATTGTCCCGGGCGGCCTCGGACGCACTCGACACCGTCGACACCGGCGACACCCCCTACGACCTTGAGGTCAGCTCGCCCGGCGTCGAGCGCCCGCTGACCGCCGAGAAGCACTTCCGTCGCGCCCGCGGTCGCAAGGTCGAGGTCGAACTGGCCGACGGCCGGGCAGTCACCGGCAGGCTTGGGCCGACCGAGGGCGGTGTCGTGGATCTGGTGGTCCGGACCGCCGGAAACTGGACCATTCGCCGCATCCCGCTGACCGAAATCCGGAAAGCCACTGTCGAGGTTGAGTTCTCCAGGCCCAGTGCGCGCGAACTCGAACTTGCTGGAACTCACGAAACGGAGGCCGAGGCATGAACATCGATGTCACCGCACTGCACGCGATCGAGGTCGACCGGGGAATCTCGGTCGACGAGTTGCTGGACACCATCAAAACGGCGCTGCTGACCGCCTACCGGCACACCGAGGGGCATCAGCCCGACGCCCGGATCGAGATCGACCGCAAGAGCGGTGAGGTTCAGGTGATCGCCGTCGAGACCGGCGACGACGGTGCCGTCGTCAGGGAATGGGACGACACCCCGGAGGGTTTCGGCCGGGTCGCGGCGACCACTGCTCGCCAGGTCATGCTGCAGCGTTTCCGTGATGCCGAGAACGAACGGGTCTACGGCGAGTTCTCCGCTCGGGAGGGTGACATCGTCGCCGGGATGGTGCAGAAGGACGCGCGCGAAAATGCCCGCGGCAACATCGTGGTGCGGATCGGCGGCGAGACCAAGGGCTCCGACGGCATGATCCGCGCCGCAGAACAGGTCCCGGGAGAAAGCTACGAACACGGTCAGCGGCTGCGCTGCTACGTCGTCGGCGTGACCCGCGGAACTCGCGAGCCCCGTATCGAACTATCCCGGACACACCCCAACCTGGTGCGCAAGCTGTTCTCGCTGGAGGTTCCCGAGATCGCCGACGGGTCGGTGGAGATTGTCGCGGTGGCCCGCGAGGCCGGGCACCGTTCCAAGATCGCAGTGCGATCCAAGGTGGCCGGGCTCAATGCCAAGGGGGCGTGTATCGGCCCGATGGGCCAACGGGTGCGCAACGTCATGAGCGAGCTATCCGGGGAGAAGATCGACATCATCGACTTTGATGAGGACGCGGCCCGGTTCGTGGGCAACGCGTTGTCACCGTCCAAGGTGGTGTCGGTCGAGGTGGTCGACGCGGCCACCCGTTCCGCCCGGGTGACGGTGCCGGATTTCCAGCTCTCGCTGGCCATCGGCAAGGAGGGTCAGAACGCCCGGTTGGCCGCCCGGCTGACCGGCTGGCGGATCGATATCCGCAGTGACGCCCCGGCGCCGGAGGCGACCGTCAGCGACGGCGGTAGCTGACCGGAGTGGCTCCCGCGGCTCGGGCGATGCCCCCGATCTGCACCGGAAGCGGCACCGGCTGGGACTCCCAATTCGGGGTCAGCTCGTAGGCGCCGAATAGGCGGTGTGCGGTCATCGCCATTGCGGCCAACGAGAACGGTTGCGCCGGGCAACTATGTCTGCCGTGCCCGAACGCGGTGACCAACTGCACCGACGCCAGATCGGCGGGCGCGACGAGACGGTGCCGGTTCCAGCGACGCGGATCCCAGTGCTCCAGTCCCGGCCCGGCGCTGGTGTTGGTCAGCGGCAGCAGCGTGGCGATGGTGGTGCCCGGCGCCACCGAGTACGTCACGTCCTCAACCGCGAACTCCATTTCGGCCAGAACGTAGCGCGGCATGATCGAGCGCTGAGCGAGTCGGGTTGATTCCAGTGCGCACTGCTCGGCCAGCGCCACGTCGCCGGCCGCCACCCTGATGCGTTCGGCGGGATGTCCGATCAGGTCGACGAGCACCCATCCGAGTGCGGCCGCCAGATTCGACATCGACGCGATATGGATCAGCGCGACGTCGAGCGCCACGCCCCGGCGGCGTTCAGCGCGGGGGGATTCGGCCCATTCGTTCGCGATGCGGGCGAATAACGGATTGTCGGCCGGGGTGTCGATCACCTCGCCGATCACTTCGACGATCTCCTCGAGTGCCGCGCGCTCGGCGGCTTTGCCGGTCGCGGCCACCGTGGCCATTGCGTCGGGGTGGACGAACGCCTCGGAGCCGTCGAGCTCGTCCAGTGCAGCCACGAGGCGTTCGAAGCGGGGGCCTTCGGCGCAGTCCGGTCCGGCCCAGGACGCCAGACCCATCCGGTGCGCGAGCCGACGGGTCAGCACGAACACCTCGGTGCTGCCCTGATCTGCGAGCTCGCGCTCGGCTACGTCCAGCGCGCGAGACAGATTGGCCAGATAGGCGGCGACGTCATCGCGCCGGAACAACATCGACGGCAACGTGCGGCGGCCCATGAACATCTCCTCGGGCAGCTTGCGGCGCAGCATCCGGAAATCGGCCAGCCCCTTGCTCGCCACCTCCTCGGGTAAGGCGTAAAAGGACTCGACGCCACGTGCCGAGAAGGTGAAGAGGTAGCGGTCCTCGCCGCTGTCCACGACGAAGGTGTCACCGAGTTCGGCCCGCGCGGCGGCCAGCGCGGAAATCGGGTCGGCGACCGCGATATCCCAGGGCAGCCCGACACCACTGGCCACCGGCGGCATCGGCACAATCGCAGGAAGTGCCATGGTGAACAGCGTGCCAGGTCCGCCCTGGCTGCCGGGTCAACCAGGTCCTCGGACGGCCCCTGGGCACCGCCGGATGGGCGCGGTTCTGACTTCAGCTGCACTGACGGTAGAGTAAGTCGTGATCCAGCGCGAGAATCCGGCCGCTGAGACGCCCACCGGAGGTCCGGTGCGGACGTGTATCGGTTGCCGGAAGCGAGAGTTGGCTGTCGAACTGCTCCGTGTGGTGGCCGTATCGACGGGAAACGGTCAATCCGCCGTCACCGTCGACACAGCAGGTTCCCGCCCGGGCCGGGGAGCATGGTTGCACCCCGTTGATCGGTGCCTCGAGGCAGCGATCCGGCGGCGGGCCTTCGTTCGAGCGCTGCGGATCACCGGTTCACCGGACACATCCGCGTTGGACGAGCATTTCGCGATGCTCGCTGGCAAGAGAAACAGGTATCGGAAAGACATGAGCACACCGTGAAGACCCGGCGATGACCATGCGTCGTAGCTAAACCCGAGGCGCGGCCCACCCACGCCTCTAGAGATGGAGATGTAGTGGCAGGCAAGGCCCGCGTACACGAGTTAGCGAAGGAACTCGGTGTTACCAGTAAGGAAGTCCTCGCTCGTCTGAGCGAACAGGGCGAGTTCGTCAAATCTGCGTCATCGACAGTGGAAGCGCCCGTTGCGCGCCGGCTGCGCGAAGCGTTCGGCGGGGCAAAGCCCGCTGCTGCGCCCGCGAAAAAGGCCGCGCCGACCAAGGCGGCCACAGCTCAGGTCGCGCCCCCGCCCGCCCCGCCAGCGGCCACACCGGCAGCGCCGATCCCGGCCGCGCCGGTGGCTCCGCCTACGCCCGCCGGTGCACCGACGCCACCGGTCGCCGAATCCGGCGTGCTCCCCGGCCCAGCGGCACCCAAGCCCGGCGGTCCGCGTTCGCCTCGCGTGGGCAACAACCCGTTCTCCTCGGTGCAGCCTGTCGAGCGTGCGATTCCACGTCCCCAGCCCGGTGTCCCGCCGGGCGCGAGGCCGGCC
>SYAA01000230.1 GCA_005789055.1 Actinomycetota bacterium | reverse complement strand
TCAGCCCAACCCGCCACCGACCAGCAGGCCCAGCAGATAGGTGATCGCGGCCGCGCCATAACCGATCATCAACTGCCGCATGGCCCGCCGCATCGGCGGTGCGCCGGAGAGCAGTCCGACGATCACGCCGGTGCCCAGCAGGGTCACCCCGACCAGAGCTGCGGCCACCAGGACGGCCACTGTCCCTTCGAGGCCGAAGAGAAACGGCAGCACCGGGATCAGCGCGCCGACGGCGAAGAACAGGAAGCTCGCGACGGCGGCCTTGAGTCCGGTCCCGATGGTCTCGTGGACGTCGGTGGCCGGGCCGCCCGACTCATCGGGGCTGCCCACGGCGGGGTCGCGCAGCACCCTGGCGGCGTGCGCGCTGGCTTCCTGCGGCGTCATGCCGCGCGCGCGGTAAACCAGTTCGAGTTCGTTGGCGTCAACGTCGAGTTGGGCCAGCGCTCCGCCGACGTGCGGGCTGGGCGTGGACGCTTCCAGTAGTTCGCGCTGCGAGCTGACCGAGACGTATTCACCGGCGCCCATCGACAGCGCGCCGGCGAGTAATCCGGCAAGTCCGGTCACCAGCACGGCGTGGCCGGACACCCCGCTGGCGCTGACGCCCAGGATCAGCGCCAGGTTGCTCACCAGTCCGTCGTTGGCCCCGAACACCGCAGCCCGGAAGCTGCCCGATAACCGGTCGCGGCCACGGCCGGCCAACGCCCGGATGACCTCCTCGTGGATCTGCTCGTCGGCGGCCATCGTCGGCGTGGCATCGGCGTCATCGCCATAACTGGCGCGGGCCTCGAACCGCTGGACCAGTGCCAGGACGAACACCGACCCGAAATGGCGCGCCAGGAACGCCAGGACCCGGGTGCCCAGGTCCGCGCGCAGGGGGGCGCCGACCTGATCACCGAGTAATGCCAGCCAGTGCTGCTCATGGCGTTCCTCAGCGGCGGCGATCGACGTCAGGATCTCACGTTCCTCGCCGTCGTAGCGCTGCGCCAAATCGCGGTAGACGGCCGCCTCGGCGCGCTCGTTGGCCAGGTGCCGCCGCCACCGGCGCAGATCAGAACCACTGGGCTGATCAGCAGCACTGGGCTGATCAGAAGCACTGGGCTGACTCCCCGGCCGCACCGTTCCGTCGGTATTCACCCCGTCATTATCGACCTCACCCACGGCTACGTCCGATTGGTGACAGGATTGGCGGCGATCAAGGAGGACGCATGGCGGATAGTCCGAAGAAGAAGAAGCAGGCCAAGAAGGCTCCCGCTGCCAAGACCGCACCGCCGGCCAAGAAAGCCCCCGCGAAACAGGCGCCCGCCAAGAAGGCACCGGGGAAGAAAGCGCCCGCCAAAAAAGCCCCGGCCAAGAAAGGGCCGGCCAAGAGGCTCCCGGCCAAGAAACTGCGCGGCCACGACACCATCACCGGCGCCCGACGACTGGGCGGCTGGGATTTCGCAACCTGGCGGATGGCATCCGACGACCCGGTCATGCGCTCGACCATCATCGGCCTGCTAGTCCTTGAGACCAGCCCGGACTGGGACCAGTTGTGCGATCGCTTCGAACGCGCCACCCGGCTCTCTCCGGTGCTGCGCTCAAAGGTCGTGGAGGGTCCACTGGATCTGCAGACCCCGCGGGTGGTCGTCGATCCCGACTTCGACCTGGGCTACCACATGCGCCGGTTCAGCATGCCCGGAGCGCGCTGGGCCGACGTGCTCACCGAGGCCCGCCGTCAGTCGATGACCGACTTCGACAAGGAGCGGCCACTGTGGCGGATGACGTTGATCGAGGATCTCCCCGGCGGCACGTCGGCATTGATCGTGAAGTTGCATCACGCCATCGCCGATGGCCAGGGTGCGGTTCAGTTGGGCTTGGCGTTGCTCGACTTCACCGCCGAGGGAAGCGATCTCGGTCCGATGCCGGAGGCGCCGGAACCGGTCGAACTCGACACCCGGGGGTTCATGCAGGCGGTGATCCGCAACAACGTCGGCTGGGTGGCCAAGACCGCCGAGGACGCCATCAAGGGCATCGGGCCGCTGGCGATGGCGGCCATCAAGAACCCGCTGCAGTTGATCAGCAAGGTCCGCGAGACCGCCGAGTCGGTAGCCCGGTTCACCAAGATCCCGCTTCCGCTGGGTCCGCTGTCACCGATCATGCAGTCGCGCAGCATCAACTACCACTTCGACACGATCGACATCGACTTCGCGCAGTTCCGTGCCGCGGCGAAGAAGCGCGAGCGGACGGTCAACGATCTGTTCCTGGCCGCGATCAGTGTCGGCATGTACCGCTATCACGAGAAGATGGGACGCCCAGTCGGCGAGTTGCGCATGAACATGCCGATCTCGTTGCGCACCTCCGATGATCAGAGCAACGCGGTGACCATCGCGCGCTTTGAGATCCCGATCAGCAATGTCATCGAGGACGTCCTGGAGGCGGCAGCCACGATCGTGCGTAGTTGGCGGGCCGAGCCGGCCCTGAAACTGGCCGACTACTTCGCCGAGCTGACCCGGTTCCTGCCGCCGGAGTTGGTGTCGGCGGCGGCCCAGACCTCCGATCTGACCGCTTCCAACGTGCCGGGAGTTCCGGTGCCGGTGTGGCTTGCCGGGGCGCGGGTGGAGCGGATGTATCCGTTGGTCGGCACGATCGGGGCGGCCATCAACGTCACGATGCTGACCTATGAGGGCACCGCGAGCGTCGGGGTCAGTTCCGACGACGCGGCCGTCGGTGACCGCGCGGAGCTCATCTCGAGTTTGCGATCAGGATTCGGCGAGGTCATCGGGTCCTCGGTGCTGGACGGCGATCCGCTGACGCGTTAAGTCCGGAATCATTGACCGTTGCTAGGTTGGAACGATGGACGCAACCACCGCAGCCTCGACCATCGCCGGCCCCATCGGGAATTTGGCCGCCAACTTCTACTTCTCGCCCCAATCCACCGCCCGAGGCGAAGCCATCGGACTCGACGTCATCTCCCTCTACGGGGCAGGTCGGGCATCCATGCTCGGCGGCGTCGAACCGGAGGCCGCCGACAGCATCTTTTACTTCTTCAAGCCCGGCATGGTCGCCGGCGTTGTGGCCCGGGGTCGGAGCATGGCCGCTGAAGACACGATCGCCGCCGCCCACCTCGGCGCCGCCGACGACTATGCCGACGCGCATCTCGCGGGCGTGGATCCGGCCACCCTCAACGCACTGACCGACGCTGTCAATGCGCTCGCCGCAACGGTTCCCGCGGGCTCCTGGCCCCTCTTCGACGGTTATCGCGCATCGCCGGCCGCGACGACGGACGCCGCCCGGGCCTACCGAGCCGCCATCCTGCTGCGCGAACTGCGCGGCGGCGTGCACACCGACGCCGTGAAGGCCTGCGGTCTCTCAGCCGCCACGGCGTGCCAGTTCGACCGCGATCTGGGTTACTTCCAGATGCACGGCTTCTCCGAGGAAGACATGGTCGAGCACACACCCGCGATAGACGCGCAGAAAGCAGCAGCCGAAGCGGCGACGACCGAACAGATGGCAGCTTTGTTCGCCCCGCTGTCACAGGCTCAACTTGATGCGATCGTCGCGGGCACCGCAGCACTAGAGTCCGCGTTGGTCTGACGAGGTACAGACAAAGAAGCACCGCGCGTCACGATTCTTTGCGATGCTCATTGCCGCGTCACTGGCAGCGGGCTGCAACAGTGCCAAGCCCCAGCAGGAATCCGGACAGATGACCGTCACCTAACAGGATGCGACAACACCCGCGGCGGTCCAGGGCCGAACGCCGATGCAGAACGCGCGCGTACTGGAAGTTCCATGACTCGACTTGCTACGGTCGTTCGATGAGGCTCGTTGCGGCAGTGGCCGCAGCCCTGCTGACAGTCGGTTGTACCGCGCCCCCCGCCGAGGCTCCCGCGCCGGTCTCCGCGCAATCCGAGGCCCAGATCGCCGAATCGCTTCGTGCCCGCTTGCAGGCGCTCCTGGACACCCACCGCGCCGACCACGGCTACCCCGGTGCGATAGCCGGGTTGTGGACTCCCGGCGGCGCCTGGATCGGCGTGACCGGAGCCGCCGACCGCGACTCCGACCGTCCGCCCACACGCTCCGATCACACCCGGATCGGCAGCGTGACAAAGACGTTCACCGTGATGGCGTTGCTGCAACTGGTCGACCAGGGAGAGGTCTCTCTTTCCGACACCATCGGCAGCTACATCCCCGGGCTGCCCAACGGAGACACCGCGACGTTACGTGACCTGGCCCGGATGACCAGCGGCATCCCCAGTTACAACGACAACCTCGACTTCGTCCGGGCCTGGGCGGCCGACCCCGCGGGAACGGTCGTCACCCCCGAGCAGTTGGTCGACTACGCCAAGAACCAGCCCGCACTGTTCCCGGCGGGGAGCACATTTCACTACAGCAACACCAACACGGTGCTGCTCGGGATGGTGATCGAGAAGGTCACCGGCCGCCCGGTCGCCGAGGTGTTCCAGAGCAATCTCTTCGAGCCACTCGGACTGTCCGGCACGTCCTTCGCGGGGCAGTCCCCGAATCTGCCGCAACCGCACCTGAACGGAATAACCGACCAGCCGGGGGTCGAAGTCGCGGAGCTGGGCATCCCGCTGCCCCCGGGCGGGCCCGTCCGCGACGCCACTTTCTGGAACCCGTCCTGGGAGTTCACCGCGGGGGCGATGATCTCGACCCTCGATGACCTGCGCACCTGGACCCAGGTGCTCGCCAGCGGCGGTGGTCTGGTCTCCGAGGAGATTCAGCGCGAGCGCGAGGACTCGGTGGGTACCGAGGTGGGGCGGCTGGATCCGGAGGACCCGGACGCGACCTACGGACTGGGATTCTTCTCCGTCCGCGGGTGGTTGGGTCACGACGGGTCGGTTCCCGGGTACACCACCTACGCCGCCCACCACCCGCAGAAGCAGACCTCGGTCGTGGTCTTCGTCAACTCCGACATCCGACAGTCGGATCAGCCTGAAGGCCCGGCTGTTTCCCTCGCCGAGGAGATCCAATTCGCTCTGGACGGCTGAGGCCGCCCTCGTATTTCGGGCCGCCCTTGTATTTCGACTGCCTACGGTGTCTGCTGGCATCCCTGGACCGGACAACGCTGGAGATGCGCGAGGGCTGGTTCCGCTGAGGGCGGGTCAGAACTCAAGCCGGCACGGCGCAGCCTCAACGCGTCTCCTGCGGCGATCTCACTCGCCGCCTACATGTGGCTCATGCCGGATGAAGGCATGCAGAACGACATGTACAACCTCGCCTGCTGGGTCTACGGAGCGAACCCGACCGCCAATGCCGGCGTGGGACCCCATGGCGAAGATAACCATTCCCGCCGCCGCACGGCGAGGTATCGACCGGCGTAATCTGACGGCCATGACTGACACCGCCGCAGAACAGGCTCAGAAGATGGCGGGCGGCAACGTTTCGGCGTTGCTGCCCCAGGAACGCGACATCACCCAGGAGCGCCTGCACCGCAAGCAGAACCTTGCCGCGGCGTTCCGGTTATTCAGCAAGTTCGGTTTCGACGAGGGCGTGGCCGGGCACATCACCGCCCGCGACCCGGAGTTCACCGACCACTTCTGGGTGAACCCGTTCGGCATGCACTTCGGGCACATCCGGGTCAGCGATCTGCTGCTGGTGCGCCACGACGGCACCGTCGTCGAAGGTGATCTGCCGGTCAATCAGGCCGCGTTCGCCATCCACTCCCAGGTGCACGCGGCACGGCCGGATGTCATCGGCGCCGCGCACGCACATTCGGTGTACGGCAAGACGTGGTCCACCCTGGGCCGCACACTCGACCCGATCACCCAGGACGCCTGCGCCTTCTATTCTGACCACGCGCTCTTCGACGACTACTCCGGTGTGGTGCTCGACACCGAAGAGGGCAAGCGCATCGCCCACGCTCTCGCCGGGAACAAGGCCGCGATCCTGCGCAACCACGGCCTGCTCACCGTCGGGCACTCGGTCGAGGAGGCGGCATGGTGGTTCAACACCATGGAGCGCACCTGCCATGCCCAGCTGATGGCCGAGGCCGCCGGCACCCCGATCCTGATCGATCCGGAGATGGCCAAGCTCACCAGCACCCAAATCGGCAGTCACTTCGCCGGGTGGTTCAGCTTCCAGCCGCTGTTCGCCCGAATCACCCGCGAGCAGCCCGATCTCTTCGACTGACCGGCTGCACTTGCCGCCGGACGCAGCGCAGGCTATGAATCAACGGTGAGCAACCACGGTGTGAACCTGTCCAAGGATGAAACCTCCCTGATCGACGAGACCCAGCCGCACGCCCTGGAGCGCCTCGACGCGAAGTCGTTGAAGGATCTGCAGCACCGGCTTAGGACCGCTCGCGACAAGAACTTCAGCCTGCTGCGCCGCCAGGGTGCGGCCCGGGTGGAGGCCGAGGGCGGCCGCGGCGCCGCACAACCCGCCAACGAACGGCGCGGAGACAAGGTCGAAGTCCTTGACGAGGCGCTGGCCCGGGTCAGCGAACGCCTCGACGCGATCGGCGACGGCGAGTAATCGTCGGCGTTCAGTCGCGCAGCAGCCGGATCGGGTCGCGGCCGTTAACGAAGCCGATGAACGAGAGGTACATCGAGTAGCCGAGCAGTCGCTGCACTGTTTCACTGCACATCCGCGCGCGCTCGCGGCTGATCGCCAGGCTGTAGTTCTCCTGCTGACGCGCCCAGGGTTCGCAGTACTGGGTGGTGGCGGCGAGCCGGGGCTTGTCGGTGTGGTTCGCGCCGGCGCCGTGGACGGTGGTGCCGAGGAAGAACACCGCTGAACCCGACGGCATCACGGCCGGCACCATCTGGCTGGCATCGACGTCGGCCATCGAGAACTCACCCCAGAGGTGGCTTGTGGGGTAAATCAGTGTCGCGCCGTTGTCCTCGGTGAAATCGTCGAGCGCCCAGATCAGCGCCGCACTGATCGGCTTGCGCGGCCGCGGGATCGGGTAGAAACCGTCATCGTTGTGCGCGGGCTGGCGCACCGCGCCCGGCAGCACGTTGATGACCTGCAATTGCGACAGTAGATAGTTGGGCATGAGGATCTGGTCCAGCAGTGCCAGCACCAGTGGATGCTCGATGATCGGATTGCAGGACAGCGTCTTCTCGATGACGGAGTAGATCCGGCGGGTCAGATGCCCCTCGATCTCGTTGCGTCCGTTGTAGG
>SYAA01000229.1 GCA_005789055.1 Actinomycetota bacterium | reverse complement strand
GGTCTGGAATTCCCGGTGGTGTTCGTCACCGGCTGGGAGGACGGCATGTTCCCGCACATGCGGGCACTCGGCGATCCCGCGGAGTTGAACGAGGAGCGCCGCCTGGCTTACGTCGGCATCACCAGGGCGCGCAAGCGGTTGTATCTGAGTCGGGCCAAGGTGCGCTCGGCCTGGGGACAACCCATGCTTAACCCGGAGTCGAGGTTCCTGCGGGAGATTCCCGAGGAGCTGATCGACTGGCGCCGCACCGATGAGGCGCCGTTACCGCGGGCCGGCGTCACCGGCCGCTCCGGTCCGGTGCGGCAGGCGTCGGCCGGCACGGCTGGCAAGCGCGCGCCGCTGGCACTCGCGCCGGGCGACCGGGTCAATCACGACAAGTACGGGCTGGGTCGGGTCGAGGAGGTTTCCGGCACCGGAGAATCGGCGATGTCGCTGATCGACTTCGGAAGTGCCGGGCGGGTGAAGTTGATGCACAACTACGCACCAGTGCAGAAGCTATAGCTCCCGAACCCAGGTTCGGGCCGGGCGGGATCAGCCGCCGAGTGACACCCCGCGGGCGGCCATCCACGACACCGGATCGGTGGGGTTGACGCCGTCGAGCAGGACGGTCAGGTGCATGTGCGGCCCGGTGGAGTTGCCCCGGTTGCCAATGGTGGCGATCTGGTCGCCGGCGAAGACACGCTGACCGGTTTGCACGTCCCAGCTGTTGATGTGGCCGTAGCGCGTCACGGTGCCGTCGGCGTGCCGGATCTTGACCCAGGCGCCGTATCCGGAGTTGGTGGGTCCGGCATCGATGACGACGCCGTCGGATGCTGCGTAGATCGGGGTGCCGACAGGTCCGGCCAGGTCGACGCCGTCGTGCAGCGCGCCCCAGCGATATCCGAAGCCGGAGGTGAACAGGCCCCGGGTGGGCAGCACGAACAGGGGTCGTTGGAGCCGGGCCTCGCGCTCGGCGCGCTCGGCGGCGTAGGCAACGCCGCGGGCGAGTTCCTCGGCGTCCACGGCGGCACCCGCGACGGGTTTGACCGCGACGAGCTGCACGCCGCGGGACGCCGGTGCGGAATCGGTCAGTGTCGAGGCCAGGACGGTGCGCGTGACGGGTTGCTCGGCCGGGCTGATCATGGTGTACGCGGCTGCGGCGGCCGCGCCGGCGGCCATTGCGGCGAACAGGACGCGTCCCCGGGCGGCGCTGGTGGGCTGCCGACGGTGCTGCGGGGTACGCGGCAGAATGTCGGTGTCCTCGGTGCTGGAGAACATGGGACGGGCGTCCGCGACCGACGAATCGACCTGCGCCGTGTCCAGGTCAAGCGGGGAAATCGATTTAAGCTGCGTCAAAACCAAGTCCTTGCGTCGTGACCAAAGCGTTATCTAGACCGCTCGACGGTAACCAAAATGAGACCAAAACGGCAACCTGTGCTCGATTTAGGCCCGGATTTGTGACCTGTATCACCTCTGGACGGTCCGCCGGTGGGCGGCTCCGGCCCGACCGGCGGCGGTGGTTACAGTTCCCACGGAACGACTCCGGCGCACATCAACAGACGGCGCACATCAACAGACGAGGCAGCCCATGGACCTTTTCGAGTACCAGGCGAAGGAATTGTTCGCCAAACATCAGGTTCCGACGACTCCCGGACGGGTGACGACCACCGCCGCAGACGCCAAGGCCATCGCCACGGAGATCGGCCGGCCGGTGATGGTTAAGGCTCAGGTGAAAGCCGGTGGGCGCGGCAAAGCGGGCGGGGTGAAGTACGCGGCAACGCCCGAGGAGGCCTTCACCTACGCCTCGAACATCCTGGGTTTGGACATCAAGGGCCACATCGTGAAGAAGTTGTTGGTGGCCGAAGCCAGCGATATCGCCGAGGAGTACTACATCTCCTTCCTGCTCGACCGTGCCAACCGCACCTACCTGGCGATGTGCTCGGTCGAGGGCGGAATGGAAATCGAAGAGGTGGCCGCCACCAAGCCCGAGCGGCTGGCCAAGGTTCCGGTCGACGCGGTCACCGGCGTCGACCTGGCATTCGCCCGATCCATCGCCGAGCAGGGCCACCTGCCCGCCGAGGTGCTCGACGCCGCGGCGGTGACCATAGCGAAGTTGTGGGAGGTCTTCGTCAAAGAGGACGCCACTCTGGTCGAGGTCAACCCGCTGGTTCGCACCCCCGACGATCAAATCCTGGCGCTGGACGGCAAGGTCACCCTGGACGGCAACGCCGACTTCCGGCACCCCGACCACGCGCAGTTCGAGGACCGAGACTCGACCGACCCGCTGGAACTCAAGGCCAAGCAGCACGACCTGAACTACGTCAAACTCGATGGCGCGGTCGGCGTCATCGGAAACGGCGCCGGACTGGTGATGTCGACGCTGGACGTCGTGGCCTACGCCGGAGAACGCCACGGTGGCGTGAAGCCCGCGAACTTCCTCGATATCGGCGGCGGAGCCTCGGCTGAGGTGATGGCCGCCGGGCTGGACGTCATCCTCGGAGACGAACAGGTAAAGAGTGTGTTCGTCAATGTGTTCGGAGGGATCACCGCCTGCGACGCGGTGGCCAACGGCATCGTGAAAGCCCTGGAGACCCTTGGGTCGGCGGCCAACAAACCATTGGTGGTTCGGTTGGACGGCAACAACGTCGAGGAGGGCCGTCGCATCCTGGCTGCGGCCAACCACCCCCTGGTCACCGTCGCGGACACCATGGACTCCGGTGCCGACAAGGCTGCCGAACTTGCTGCCGCCGCTGGAAAGGACGCTTAGTCATGTCGATCTTCCTCAACAAGGATTCCAGGGTCATCGTCCAGGGCATCACCGGCGGCGAGGGCACCAAACACACCGCCCTGATGCTCAAGGCCGGCACTAGGGTGGTCGGTGGCGTCAACGCACGCAAAGCGGGAACTTCGGTGTCGCACAAGGACTCCGAGGGAAAAGATGTCGAGTTGCCAGTCTTCGGTTCGGTCGCCGAAGCCATGGCGAAGACCGGCGCCGACACCTCGATCGCGTTCGTGCCGCCGCAGTTCGCCAAGGACGCCATCATCGAGGCCATCGACGCCGGAATCGGTCTCCTGGTGGTCATCACCGAGGGAATCCCGGTGCAGGACAGCGCCTACGCGTGGGCGTACAACGTCGGTAAGGGAAACAAGACGCGGATCATCGGCCCCAACTGCCCGGGCATCATCACTCCCGGCGAGGCATTGGTTGGCATCACCCCGGCCACCATCACCGGCAAGGGCCCCATCGGTCTGGTCTCCAAATCCGGCACGCTGACCTATCAGATGATGTACGAGTTGCGCGACCTCGGTTTCTCCACAGCGATCGGTATCGGCGGTGATCCGGTGATCGGCACCACCCACATCGACGCCATCGCTGCCTTCGAGAAAGACCCGGAGACCAAGCTGATTGTGATGATCGGCGAGATCGGCGGGGACGCCGAGGAACGCGCGGCCGACTACATCAAGGCCAATGTCCGTAAGCCGGTCGTCGGCTACGTGGCGGGCTTCACCGCACCGGAGGGCAAGACCATGGGCCACGCCGGCGCGATCGTGTCGGGTTCGTCGGGCACCGCCGCTGCCAAAC
Source organism: Actinomycetota bacterium (assembly GCA_005789055.1). Taxonomy (GTDB): domain Bacteria; phylum Actinomycetota; class Actinomycetes; order Mycobacteriales; family Mycobacteriaceae; genus Mycobacterium. The sequence goes on along the minus strand of SYAA01000229.1, from coordinate 3,848 downwards.
AGGAGGCGCTCGAAGCGGCCGGTGTCAAGGTCGGCAAGACGCCCTCGGCCACAGCGGATTTGGCCCGGGCAATCCTGAAGGGGTTGTGATTCCAGCGGTGAATCCGCGCACGCCGGTACTCGTCGGCGTTGGTCAGTTCACTGAGCGGATCGACGATCCGATGTATCGGGGCATGTCCTCGGTGGAACTGGCGACGGCGGCAGCTCGGGCCGCACTGGCCGACACCGGGGCTGATCCGGCGGCAGTCGCCGGTGCCGTCGACACCATCGTGGGCCTACGGCAGTTCGAGATCTCCGGCCGAGGCATGGCACCGCTGGGCGCTTCGACCAACTATCCGCGATCGGTGGCCGGACGGGTGGGGGCAGCACCGGCCCGCGCGGTGCTGGAACCGATTGGGGGACAGGGCCCGCAGCATGTGGTCACCGAGTTCGCCGGCGCCATTGCGGCGGGCGATGCCGACGTCGTGATGGTGATCGGATCGGAGAACGGTTCGACATTGCGGACGTTCGCCAACCGCGCCGACGCCGGGGGTGACAGACCCGACCACGGCGAGATCGTCGAGGGTCAACTCACCGATCGCGGTTACGGCTACGAGGGCCTGTTCAGCGAGTACACCGTCGCGCATGGTCTGATTGGGGCGCCGGCCCAGTACGGGCTTTTGGAGAATGCCCGCCGCCATCGGGTGGGACTGAGCCCGCCGGATTACCGCCGTGCGATGGCCGAGTTGTTCGCGCCGTTTTCCGCGGTGGCTGCCGCGAATCCGTATTCGGCGTCGCCGGTGGAACGCACCGTCGCAGAGATTGCGACCGTGGACGCCGACAACCGGATGATCTGCGACCCATACCCGCGACTACTGGTGGCTCGCGATCAGGTCAATCAGGGCGCCGCGGTGATGCTGATGTCGACCGCCGCAGCGCGGCGCTTAGGTGTGCCCGAGGATCGGTGGGTCTACCTCCACGGGCACGCCGATCTCGTCGACCAACCCCTTCTTGACCGCGCCGATCTGAGCTACAACTCGGCGTCGGTGCTGGCGGTGAGCGAGGCGCTGACGGTAGCCGGAGTGGGACTCGATGAAATTGCGACATTCGATCTCTACAGCTGTTTCCCGGTGCCGGTGTTCAACATCTGCGACGGCACCGGCCTGGCGGTCGATGATCTGCGCGGGTTGACGCTCACCGGCGGTCTGCCGTACTTCGGCGGCCCGGGTAACAGTTACTCGCTGCACGCAATCGCCGAGACGGTAAACGCGATGCGTTGCGCCCCAGGAGCATTCGGGTTGGTGGGCGCAAACGGTGGCATCATCAGCAAGTACTCGGTAGGGGTTTACTCGACTGCACCGACCGAGTGGGCGGAAGACAACAGTGCCGCGTTGCGTGCCGAGGTCGCAGCCCGGCCGAAGGTTCCGCTGACCGTCCGGGCCGACGGCCCGGCCACCATTGAGACCTACACGGTTCGCTACGACTGGCCGGTGCGCACCGGAATCGTGATCGGCCGGCTCGAGGCGGACGACAGCCGCTTCATGGCACTGGTCGATGACCCTGAACTGCTGGGCCTGCTCAGCGACGGAGAACCATTCGGGGCCCGGATAGCGGTGCGACCCCGCGACGAGGCGAACTACGCCTCGGTCTGATCAGCTGGCGTCCGGTCGCGCTCAGGTAAGCGCGGCGAGCTTTCCGGCCAGCCGTTCGACGTAGGCCGCAACCTCGTCGGCGGGCTTGTCGGGAAGTCCGAAGAGGGTCTCGGTGACGCCGATCTGCTGCCAGTGTTCGAGCTTTTCGGCCACCGGTTTGAAGTCCAGCGCCACGATCTGTGGGGCTCCGTCACGACCGGCGTCCGCCCAGATTTCCTTCAGCAGCGCCACTGGTTGGTCGATGTCGACATCGCGCGGGGTGGTGATCCAGCCGTCAGCCGATCGGGCGATCCATCTGAAGTTCTTCTCGTTACCGGCCGCGCCGACGAGAACCGGGATGTGTGCCTGCACCGGTTTGGGCCAGGCCCAACTCGGACCGAAGGAGACGAACTCGCCGTCGTAGGCGGCCTCCTCGGCGGTCCACAGCTCCCGCATGGCCTCGATGTACTCCCGGAGCATGGTGCGGCGACGGCCCGGCGGAACGTTGTGGTCGCCCAACTCGTCGGTGTTCCAGCCATAACCGACGCCGACGCTGACCCGGCCGCCGGAGAGGTGATCAAGTGAGGCAATGGTTTTCGCCAGGCTGATCGGATCGTGCTCGACAGGCAGCGCGACGGCCGTGGCCAGCCGAACCCGCGAGGTGACGGCCGCCGCGGTGGCGAGGCTGACCCAGGGGTCGAGGGTCCGCATATAGCGGTCATCGGGCAGGGATTCGTCGCCGGTCGTCGGGTGCGCGGCCTCGCGCTTAATCGGAATGTGGGTGTGCTCGGGCACGTAAAAGGTGGTGAAGCCGTGGTCATCGGCGAGTTTGGCGGCCGCCGCAGGGGTGATCCCGCGATCACTGGTGAAGAGCACGAGACCGTAATCCATTCCCAGATTAGAACGTGTTCTAGTGGCGGGGGCAAGCGCGGGCCTGCACTGACACGCCCGCGCTCGGCCGTCGGGAGGCCGCGGTGCGCTAGCGTGAGGCCATGACGTACCCACCCACGAATCCGGGCTACCAGGCATCGCAGCAACCGGGCGGCGGTTACGGCACGCCCGCCGCGCCGCCCTATCCGGCACCCGCGGGAGGGCCGAATCCCGGCGCATACCCGCCGCCCGCCGGAGCGAACCGGATGCCGATGTTCCTCTCGGTGGGTGTGGTCGTCCTCGGCCTGGCCGCCTATCTGGCCAGCTTCGGCCCGCTGCTGAGCATCAACACCGACATCGGGCCGTTCGGCGGCGAATTCACCGCCAGCGGTCTGAGCTATTGGACGGTAGCCGCACTGCTTGCCGCGCTGCTCGCGGCCGCGGGACTGCTGCCCAAGTCGCGGAATTACAGCGCCATCGTGGCGGTGACCGCGGTGCTGGGCGTGCTGCTGGTCCTTGCTCAGGCGATCAACCGGCCCAACGGGTTCTCCGTCGGCTGGGCGCTGTGGCTGGTCCTCGCGTTCACCCTGCTGCAGGCAATCTCCGCGGTGGCGGCGCTGCTGTATGAAAACGGGGTGTTGGCCCCGCCCCCGCCGCGCCCCCGCTACGAACAATACGGCCAGTACGGACCGCCTCCGGCCGGCTATTACGGACAGCCCGGTGGGCAGGGGGCGCCGCAGCGTCCGAGCTATCAATATCCGGCGCCGAGCGGTTACCCGAGCGGTCAGTTCGACGCCGACACCTCGGTGGACACCCCGCCGACCGGTTTCCCGAGCTACTCACCGCCGACCGCTCCCGGACCGGGTCCGCTCTCCGCAGAGCCGCCGTCGGGCCCGACGTCGTCGTCCTGACCGGGCGCCCGCCACTCGCCTGAATAGTGCGTCGAGTGACACCGATCCAGGGCGGGCTGCCGACGGCAGTCGACGCCCCGCAACCCCGGGACCTGGTGCGGGTGGCTTTCGGGCCGTCGCTGGTGGCGCTGGTCATCATCGCCGCGGTGACCCTGGTCCAACTGGTCGTCGCCAATAGTGACCTGACCGGAACCCTGGGCGCGGTCGCCAGCATGTGGCTGGCCGTGCATCTGGTGCCGATTTCCATCGGCGGACAGCAGCTCGGCGTGCTGCCGCTGGCGCCGGCCGCGCTGATGGTGTGGGCGACGGCGCGCGGGACGGCGCGGATCACCGCACCGCGGGGAACCTGGTTCGTCACCCGCTGGATCGTCGGCTCCGCACTCGGTGGCCCGCTGCTCATCGCGGCGATTGCGCTGGCCGTCGTGCACGACGCGGCGTCGGTGATCACGGTCCTACAG
>SYAA01000026.1 GCA_005789055.1 Actinomycetota bacterium | reverse complement strand
TGACCTGGCAGCTACGCGGTACCTCCGATGCTCGGCAGGTGGACAACGTCACCGCCGCCCTGCAACACAACATCGGACTGGGTGGCGCAGCTGTCGTCACCGCCTACCAGCGCGCCGAGCGGTAGTCACCGCGAGTTAGGTGACGGTGATGACGTCGTAGGCGTTGTCGGCGTAGCGGGCCCGGATCGTCTTCTTGTCGTACTTGCCGACGCTGGTGCGCGGGATTTCCGCAATGAATGTCCAGCGCTCGGGTAGCCACCACCGAACGACCTTGTCGGCCAGGAACTCTCGTAATTCCGAGGGGGTGACGTCGACGCCGTCGTGTAACACCACGGCGGCGAGTGGACGCTCCTGCCAACGCTCGTCGGGTACCCCGACCACGGCCGCCTCCCGTACCAGCGGATGAGCGATCAGGGTGTTCTCCAGATCCACCGAGGAGATCCACTCGCCGCCGCTTTTGATGACATCCTTGGCGCGGTCGGTCAAGGTGATGTAGCCCATCGGATCAATCCGGCCGACGTCGCCGGTGCGCAGCCAACCGGAGGCAAACTTCGACGGATCGGTATCGCGGTAGTAGGAACCGGTGATCCACGGTCCGCAGACCTCCAATTCGCCGACGGCCGCGCCGTCGTTGGGCAGCACGGCGCCGTGGTCATCGACGATCCGGGCCGTCACCCCGCACATCGGTCGACCCTGGGTGGCCCGGACATCCCACACCTTGTCCGCAGGCGTACCGGGTACCGGCCACGCCAGTGTTGCCATCGGTGACGTTTCAGTCATCCCCCACAACTGCCGGATCTGCACGCCATAACGCTGCTCAAAGGTCTGCATCAACGACACCGGCACTGCCGAACCCCCGCACGCCACGAGTCGTAGCGACGAGATGTCGTGACCGGGTTCGGATTCCAGGTAGTTCATGACGTCGTTCCAAATCGTGGGCACGGCACCGGTCACCGTCGGGCGCTGAGTCTCGATGAGGTTCACCAACGACTTGGCGTCCATGAACCGGTCCGGCAGCACGATATCGGCACCGGCCATCAGTGCGGCATAGGGCAATCCCCACGCGTTGGCATGGAACATCGGCACAATCGGCAGTGCCTTGTCCGAGAAACTCAACCCCATTCCGTTTCCGCCACACACGGCCATCGAGTGCAGATAACTCGAACGATGGCTATAAACAACGCCTTTCGGATTGCCGGTGGTCCCACTGGTGTAACACATCGCCGCAGCTGAGTCCTCGTCGACGTCCGGCCAGTCGAACTCGTCGGATTCCGCCGCGATTACCTCGTCATATCGCAGCACTCGCTTACCGGAGTCCGTGAAGGGTCCGAGATCGCCCGATCCGACAACGATCACGGTGTGCACGGTCTCCATGGTGGGCAGTACCGGCGCCAGGATCGCCGCCAGCGAGATGTCGGCAATCACCACTTGGTCTTCGGCCTCGCGAGCAACGAACTCGATCTGTTCGGGAAACAATCGGATATTGAGGGTGTGAAGCACTGCTCCCATCGACGGGATCGCGACATAGGCCACCAGGTGCTCCTGGTTGTTCCACATGAAGGTGGCGACCCGTTGATCGGAGTCGACGCCGAGCCGGCGAAGTGCGTTGGCCAGCCGAGCGGCCTGCTGACCGATCTGGCGATAACTCGCGTGACGGAATCCGTCGCCGGTAGCGGTACTCACGCCCCGATCGCCGTGGACACCCACCGCGTAGCGCAGGATCTCGGAGATCGTGAGCGGGTGGTGCTGCATGGTGCTGTCCATCTGGGCCACCTTCGGTCGCGTTTACCTGCTGGTGGGCGCATCGTAACGCCGCGACGAACGCCGGTCGCGACTCCCTGAGTGAAAGCCCCGCGCCGTCTGGAACGATAGGGCTGTTGCTGGCGATACATCTCATGGATCTTCGGCGCGAATAAACATCTCGGGAGGCGGCAATGCGCAGGGTCGCAATACTTGCCGTGGCAGTGGCGGCAGGTGGGGTGCTGGCTGGGCCCGCCGGATCGGCCTGGGCCGAGGAGTCGGCCCAGGACACCATCAACCGGCTCCAGAACGAGGGCTACACCGTCACCCTCGACAAGCTCGGCACCGGCCCGATGTCCAAGTGCGTGGTCACCAGTGTGCGCAATCCGCGGACCGTCACCCAGTGGTTGCCCTACTTCGGGCCTGGGCGGGGCGGTGCAGACTCCGACTCCCGGATCCTGATCCCCGTCGTGACGAGCCAGTCGATCGCGGTGTCGCTGGACTGCTCACAGCGGTAATTCTCAGGACGCGGCGCGCAATACCCGGTCGGCCCTGGACAGCTCACGTGCGGTGACAGCACCGTTGTAGTCGGCCACGTACAGCCGGGTACCGTCCGCGCTGACCGCGATGCTCGCCACCGGGCTTCCCGCATCGATGCGATCCGAGATCGTGGCGGTGGCGGTTTCGATGACGGCGACTTCACTGCCGTCAACCAGATAGGCCGACCCGCCGCGGGCAACCACCTGGACCGGAAAGCCGTCGACCGCGAGCGTGTCGACGACGCGGCCGGCTTCCCCGTCGACAACCCGCACAACTCCGCCGCGTTCATCGTCCCAACCGGTTACCAGCACGCGACGGTTGTCCCGATCAACGGCGATATCGCCGATGGATCCCCCAAGAGCGATGGTGTGCAGAACACGACGAGCCCCGACATCGATGACGACCAGCGAACCACCGGAATCGGAGTTCAGCGCGGCGTACAGCCGGGTCACGTCCGCGTTGATTCGGACGGTGTCGACCCAGTCGTCGACGGTCCGCGTGACGGTGATGGTCTTGGTCTTGCCGCTCTCGGTGTCGATCACGGCGATGTCGGCGACCTGATCACCCGAGCGGGCCAGGTAGATAGCGGCGCCATCGGGGCTTACCGCGAGGCCGCGGGCACCCACGGTGATCTCCTTGGCGGCCAGGGTTGAGCCGGCCTTGAGATCGATGGCGACGACACTGTCCTCTTCGCGGGATGCGGTGTTGACATAGGCGCGGTCGGCGACGGCGACCGCGTACGGCTCTGCGATTCCGGCCACGGTGGCACTGACCGTCAGCGTCATGAGGTCGATGACCGACACCGAATCATTGCCGTAGTGGGCGGCCACCAAATGCCGACCGTCGCGACTCAGGGCCATGTCGGTAACCGCGCCGGGCAATCCGGCCACGCGGCCAGCGGCCAGCCGTGGCGGTTCAACGGTCGCGCGAACCCCGGATCGCTTAGAGCCGGCGGTCACAATCCGCGGACTCGACAGCCGCACTGTGTCAGTGGGGCGTTCGGCAACCGCAGTCACACCCGTCATGTTCGCCACTCTCAAGCACCTCCATTAGCCCGACGTGGTCGGGGAAGCTTAAAAATCAGAAGAAACGTTCCGACGCCTACAGCGTCGGATGCTCCGCCAAGTCTAACGGTGACCGGTGACAGGGAATTCCGAGAAGGCGGGCGCACTCCCCCGTCAAGCTTAAACATCCGAGGGACCGGAATAAACTCGCCGGTTCATGACAACGCGCCCCGCGGCTCTGCCGACGGCGCTGGTCAGACGATGGATTCCAGACCGCCGAATAGCGGCTCACGCCAGCGCCGCCGGCCCGCCGGCCAGTCCAGAAACTCTTAATCACCACGGTGAAATGCGGCGCACATCACAACGCGATGGCGGGTGTCAGGCCGACCAATTTCGGGCCGATCGACGCTCCGAACCTCAGAGCATCTGTTCGACGGCGTCGCGACTGCGAAGCGGATCAGTACCCGCAACATAGGCGGGATCGGTGTGGTCAATCAGTGTGCCCTTGGCAACTCGGCGTTTGGCCTGGCGGAACTCCCGCAACGGACCCAAGGCGGCCTGGGTGGTGTTGATGGCGGTCCAGGTCGCCATCCGACGAGCGGCGCGTTCAATCGGGTTGGGTGGGGTGTACATCACCATTTCCGCCGCCCAGTCCGTCATCGCGTCGCGGATGCCCCAGTCGAAGAACTTGACCTTCTGCGGGGCATCAGGATTGCTCATCAGAGCCTGCCCGGTGTACATCGCGGCACCGTGAGTCAGCGCCAATCGCGGTAAGTAAGACTTGAGGCAGTCCAGGGTTTCAGCCTTGGTCGCGGGCAGGTCGGTGCCACCCAGCGCATGTCCGACCCGGACGAACTCGCCGTAGTAGCGATCGATGTCGCGCAGGGGCATCGGGTGGTACATCTGATGTGCGGTCGCGATTCCCCACACCACGGTTGCATAGTTCCAGCGCAACCATTCCGGGTCGTCGGCGTCGTAGGGCAGGCCGTCCGGACGCACACCCTTAATGGTGTGGTGCAGGGACCGCACCGTCTGCGCGAGTTTCTCCGCGGTCTTGGTCGATCCGTAGCCGGTACCGATGAAGAACGCCACCGAGTGCCCGAGCCGCACTTGCGCGCCCTCAATGTCGAACCGCCCGGTCGGCTCACCGGCCTCGTCACGTTCGACAACCCGAGAATGGTCCGTACCCATCCAGAAAATGCTGGGATCGAGGCGCTCGATGAATGCTGCACACTGAAGTCCGAAGATCAGCGCGAAGGTGTGCGAATGCACGTGCCACACCGCGCTGTCGGGGCCGAACCATCCGGGATCACCCTCGGGCCCGGCAAAGTCTAGGCCGCGGAAGAACCTACTTCTGATGTCTCGGTCGAAGTCCGATCTGACCTTGTGTTCCACGACCTGATGCGGCAACAGCACCCTCATCCCCATGGACTCCTTCCCCGGAGCAGCAACCCCGATTACAGCTGTAAGCCAAGGTAACACCGACGACCGCGTCCACACCGGCGCGGAGTGCGGAAAAACCCGTGCCGATTTGTCCCCGGGCAGCCATAGTCAGACACGTGAAGCCTCAACTGCCATTCCCGCAGCCACATCCACTGCGTGCCGGGGACGAGTTGCTGGCGCTGCGGAATGACGGGCCCATCCATCGGGTCCTGACTCCGGTCGGCGACGAGGCCTGGCTGGTGACCGGCTATGCCCAGGTGCGCGAACTGATGGACGACGACCGGCTCGGCCGGTCGCACCGAACACCGGAGACCGCGCCGCGCAGTCGTGCGTCAGCCTTGTTCGGCGGACCGATTGGAGACTTCGACGCCGAGCCTGCCGGACACAAAAGGATGCGGTCTCTGCTGCAGCCACACTTCTCCCCTCGCCGATTGCGCGCATTGGAACCCAAGGTGGAAGCCCTGACTGCGGGCCTGCTGGACCAATTGGCAGATGACGGTCCGCCCGCTGATCTGCATGCCACACTCGCTGGACCGCTCCCGGCTCTGGTGATCTGCGAGCTACTCGGCGTGCCGTATGACGACCGGGACAGCTTCCGGATCTGGGTCGATTCGGCCGCTTTTGACCCAGATCCCGTCGCGTCCGGGCAGGGCATGATCGCTCTGGTGGAGTACGGCGTGAGCCTCGTCGCCGAGAAACGACGCCACCCCGGCGATGATGTGATCTCCCACCTGTGC
>SYAA01000228.1 GCA_005789055.1 Actinomycetota bacterium | reverse complement strand
CTCCTCAGCCCCTGGACCGGAAACGTTGTAGATCACCCGGCCGGAGTGGAACCATTCCCGGGTCAACCGGTTGCGGTCAAGCGGGAACACTCCGTTGAGCACCGTGTCCCACTGCTGGATCGTCATGGTGCGGCCCTTGCCATCCACCAGACTCATCTGATCGTCCATCCCGGCCTGAGCGGTACCCGCCCCGACGAACAAGGCCGACGACGCCGCGAGGATTGCGACCAGAACACGGACTGTTTTCACAAATCCTCCTGGCGATTGGACGAAAGTTCACTGAAGCCGTATCCACTAAAGATAACGGTTGAGCAACGGTGCCAGCAACCCGAGACCCGTCAGGGGTGCCGACTGCCATCACACCGGAGCCGACTGCCATCAAAGACTGTGTGGCGGAACGTTGTCTCGCAACCACCGTTCCCGCTCGGCATCCTCTGCGGTGACGTCCACATCGCGTTCATCGGAGGATGTCTGCGAGAACGAGGCGCCGAAGACTCGTTCCACCGCGGCCCGGTCCGGGCCGTCGGAGCTATACCTCAAGGTTGGACAACTCGGCGATCACGTGCGCGGCCAGCGGCCCCAGGGTCGCCATGCCGTCCCGGACCGCCGCCCGGGAGTCGGCAAGGTTCACCACCAGTGTGCTGCCCGAAATCCCGGCCAGACCGCGCGACAGACCCGCCTCCGTGCTGCCGGCCGCCACCCCGGAGGCCCGCAAGGCCTCGGCGATACCCGGCAGTTCCCGATCGAGAACCGCCCCGGTGGCCTCCGGTGCCACGTCGCGCGGTGTGACACCCGTTCCACCGACCGAGATCACCAGGTCAACGCCGCCAATGACCGCAGTGTTGAGCGCATTGCGGATTTCGACCTCATCGCCGGACACCACCACCACGCCGTCGACGACAAACCCCGCCTCTGCCAGCAGTTCGGTGACCAGTGGTCCACTGCTGTCTTCTTCCACACCGCGGGCCCTGCGGTCGTCGACGACCACGACCAGCGCGCGAGGGTGCGAACCGTCCTCGGGCGTCACTGCTCCGCCTTGCCGAGCGTCACCTGAACCGTCTGATTGGCTCCGGCGGGATCGATGTAGGTAAGGGTCAGCTTGTCCCCCGGGGCCCGGGATCGGACTGCGGCCACCAGTGCATTGGCACTGCCGACGACACGGTCGTCGACCTTGGTCACCACGACCCCGCTGGGCAGGCCGGCCGCCGCGGCCGGGCCTCCTTTGACCACGTCGACGATCTTTGCGCCGTGCGCGGTGACGTCGTTGCTGACCTGCACTCCCAGCGAGGCATGGGACGCGGTCCCGGTGCTGATCAGCTCATCGGCGATGCGCTTGGCCTGATCCACCGGTATCGCGAAGCCCAAGCCGATGGAGCCACTCTGGGCCGCCGGGGAGTCGCCGCCGAGGGTCGCAATCGCGGAGTTCACACCCACCAGTTCGCCGCTCATGTTGACCAGCGCTCCGCCGGAGTTACCCGGGTTGATCGCGGCGTCGGTCTGGATCGCGTCGAGCACGGTGTTCTGGTTGTTGGCATCGCCACCGGCGGCAACCGGCCGGTTCAGCGCGCTGACGAGACCGGTCGTGACGGTGCCCTCAAGTCCGAGTGGCGAGCCGATCGCGACGACATCCTGGCCGACCCGCAGGCTGGCCGACGAACCCAAATTGATCGGCGTCAGGCCGGAGACGCCTTCCGCCCGCACCACCGCGATGTCGCTGGACGGGTCGGTGCCCACGATGGTGAACGGCGCGGTGCGACCGTCAGCGAAGGTCACCATCGCATTCGGTCCCGGCCGTGCGGCTGGGCCGGGGTCACCGGGATCGGCCGGCACGCGGGCACCGGGCGGGATGCCGTCTTTCGCCGCGGAGACGACATGGCTGTTGGTCAGAATCAGCCCGTCGGCAGACAGGACGATGCCCGAACCCTCCTCGGATGCGCGGCCCAGCTTGGTTTCGAGTTTGACGACGCTGGGCACTACCTTCGCGGCGACCTGCTCGACCGTTCCGATCGGCGCACTGACCGCAGGGATGTTGCGTCCGTTGGGGGCGGAGTTGGTGATCGTGGTGGTCGACCGGCCGTCGGGCTGGGCCGTTAACGCGACCATGCCACCTACTCCGGCCGACACTGCGGCGATTGCCAAGGTGCCGACCGTCATTGCCACCGGACGCAGCAGGCTCCTTCGCGCCGGCGGCGACATCGCGGCCGGGCCGACTGGTCGCGCGGCCTGATACGGATCGGGCACCGTCCCGTAGTGGCCCTGGGTGTTCGCGTAGCGCCAGTCGTAGGGCTGCTGATAACCGGACTGGTTCTGGTAGCCGGATTGGTGATAGCCGGATTGGTTAGAGCCGGGTTGGTTAGAGCCCGGCGCCGCTTGCTGATTCGGCGTCCGTCGGCCGGGCTGCTGCGGCGTCGAGTAGCGCGGGTCTTCTGTCATGGTCGCGTGTTTGCTCTTTCTCGATGGCGACGCTCGAACGCATCGCTGGGTTAAGACCAGCTTGCCGTCTAGTACTGAGAATCGACTGAGATGACACTCGGTTTGAGCGTTTCGGTATCGCTATTGCCGCCGAAATCGGGTTTTCCCAACCCGTTTTCGCTGTGGGCGGACTCCGGTCGATACGTCGACACCGTTCGCCGGCCCGGCAACAGGACGTGAAACGTAGTTCCGGGCGGGGTCCCACCGGGAACCGTCTCCCCGATCCGAATCATGCCCCCGTGTTTGACAACAACCTGTTTGACGATCGCCAGGCCCAGCCCTGATCCGGCCATGGCTCGCGCCGACGTCGAGCGGTAAAACCGCTCGAACACCAGACCCCGCTCCTCCGGAGCGATACCGGGCCCCTGATCGGAGACGATCAGTTCGGCGTGCGCGGTGTCGATCTGACTCAAGCGCAGCCCGACCGTACCGCCCGGCGGACTCCACTTCGCGGCATTGTCCAGAAGGTTCAGAACCGCCCGAGACAAGCCCGCCGCATCTCCGTGGACCTGCCAGCCGATGATGTCGACATCGAAGTCGATGTCGTTGCGCCGACGCCGAACCCGCTCGAGGCTGCGCTCGACGATCTCGGTCATCTCGACGTCTTCGAGCCCCCTGCCGTGTGCGTTGTCCTCCCGGGTGAGGTCCACCAGATCGCCCACCAGAGTGGACAATTCCTCGATCTGGCCGATCACATCGGAACGTAGATCCGAGAGCTCACTCTCCGGGATCGGCGGCGCGCCCGGAGCGCTGGAGGCCATCAGCAGTTCGACGTTGGTGCGCAGCGACGTCAGCGGGGTCTTGAGCTCATGGCCGGCATCGGCGACCAGGCGCGTCTGCCGATCGCGTGACTCGGCCAGCGCGCGCAGCATTGCGTTGAAAGCCTCGGTGAGCCGGGCCAATTCGTCGCTGCCGACCACCGGTATGGGGCGCAGATCGTCGGTGCGGGCCACCCGTTCGGCGGCCTCGGTGAGCCGGCCTACCGGCCGCAGACCGGCTCGGGCCACCATGCCGCCGGCGACCGCGGCGATCACCACGCCGATCCCTCCGACCGCCAGGAGTACCCATTTGAGCTTGTTCATCACCTCGTTCGTGGGTTGCAGACTCTTGGAAATCAGCAACGAACTGCCATTGGGCAGGTGAATGGCCAGCACCCGTTGATCGCCGACCGTGCGACGCGACATGAACAACTCTCCGCGGATCACCGACTTCTCCGGTTGACCAACCGGCAGCGTCTGTCCCTGTTGGTTGGCGGTGTAGACGGATCGACCCGGGTTGACCAGCATCGCGTTCACATCGGAATAGGCGGTGCCCTCGATGGCCTTGCCCGGG
>SYAA01000025.1 GCA_005789055.1 Actinomycetota bacterium | reverse complement strand
GCGGTCAGCGCTTCCATCTCGACGCCGGTTCGATCAGTTGTGCTCACCGTTGCGGTCAGTTCGATTGCGCTGTCGGTGATTTCGTACGACACATCAACGTTGCTCAGCGCCAGTTGATGACACAGCGGAATCAGGTCGCTGGTGCGTTTGGCGGCCAGTATCCCGGCAACCCGGGCGGTAGCCAGAGCGTCGCCCTTAGGCAGACCACCGGAGGTGAGTAAAGAAATGACCTCAACGCTGGTGTGCACGATGCCGACCGCGACAGCGGATCGCGCGGTGGGTACCTTCTCCGAGACGTCGACCATCCGTGCAGCGCCGCGATCGTCGAGGTGCGACAGGCGGTGCTGCGGCCCGGTGGTCACCGTCACTTGTTGACGACGGTGACCGGATGCACGTACGGCAGGTCGGTGGCGGGCAGTGGGAAGGTGGTGTCCCCGAACGGGGACAGCGCACCGACCCGATCGGACGCCAACTCGCTGACCGGATGGTCCTCGGGGTCCCTGGTGGGCCAGCCATTGTCGATGTATCGATGCGTTTTCTGTGCCACGTTGCCATTGTGACACTTGTCCGGCGAACTCGCCGGTCTGCCGACTGATTTAGGCTCATCACCGATGACCGAGCACGCAGGCCTGCCACTGGGGTCCTGGCTGTCCGGTCAAAGTGATGACAATCTGGTCCGGCTGCTGGAACTGCGGCCAGACCTGGCCCAACCGGCACCGGGCAGTATCGCGGCCCTCGCGGCCCGGGCCGTCTCGCGTCAGTCGGTCAAGGCCGCCACCGACGACCTCGACTTTCTCTCCCTGGCGGCGCTGGATGCGCTGCTGCTGCTGCGGGCGGATCGCACGCCCGTGCCGGCCGCGGAGGCAGTGGGCCTGCTCGAGTCGCGTGCCCCGGCGGCCGCCGTGCTGGCCACGCTCGACGGGCTGCGGGAGCGGGCGCTGCTGTGGGGGGACACCGAGATCCGCCTGTCACCGGAGACCGCTGACGCGCTGCCCTGGTTTCCCGGTCAGGTCGCCGCCGAGGATCCCGAACGCCCCGCCGAGCAGATCGTCGAGCTGATCGAAGACCTCGACGAGCCCGCCCGCGAGGTGCTCGAAAAGCTGGTGGCCCGGTCTCCGCTGGGCCGCACTCGCGACGCCGCTCCCGGGACGCCGGCCGACCGGCCGGTGCAGCAACTGCTGGCGGCCGGGTTGCTGCACCGAGTCGACGCCGACACAGTGCTGTTGCCGCGCAACGTCGCCCAGGTACTCCGCGGCGACGAGGCCGGTCCGCGGCACCTGACGCAGCCGGATCCGATCGCGGCGACCACCACCGCCAAAGATGCCGACGCCTCCGCCGCCGGTGCGGCCCTGGAGTTGATCCGCCAGGTCGAAGTTGTGCTGGAGGCGCTGTCGGCAGCGGCCGTCCCCGAGCTGCGCAGCGGCGGTCTGGGTGTGCGCGAACTCAAACGGCTGGCCAAACTGACCGGGATCGACGAGCAGCGCCTCGGCCTGATCCTGGAACTGACCGCGGCCGGCGGACTCATCGCCAGAGGCCTGCCCGACCCGATGCCCCCCGATGACACGCTGTTGTACTGGGCGCCCACCGTGGCGGCCGACCGATTCCTGGAGGCTCCCGCTGCAGCCCGCTGGCTGCAACTAGCCACGATCTGGCTCGAACTGCCCTCGCGGCCCGGCCTCATCGGCGACCGGGGGCCCGACGGCAAAAATTATGCGGCACTGGCGGATTCGCTGTACTCCACCGCCGCACCACTGGACCGCAGGCTGCTCATCGAGGTACTCGCCGAACTCCCCGTCGGTGCCGGCGTTGACGCACCGGGGGCGTCGCGCGCGCTGATCTGGCGTCGGCCCCGTTGGGCGGCCCGGCTGCAACCCGAACCGGTCGAACACCTGCTTTCCGAGTCTCACGCGCTGGGTCTGACCGGACGCGGCGCACTGAGTTCACCCGCGCGCGCGCTGCTCACCGGCGGTGCCGACGCCGCGATGGCGGCAATAGTCACCGTCCTACCCGCGCCGATCGACTACTTCCTGATCCAGGCGGACCTCACTGTGGTGGTGCCCGGTCCACTCGAGCGCGAATTAGCCGAGGAACTTGCCGCGGTGGCCATCGTAGAATCAGCCGGCGCAGCCATGGTCTACCGGGTCAGTGAGGGTTCGGTGCGCCACGGGCTGGACACCGGGCGCACGGCCGGGGTGATCCAGGAGTTTTTCGAGAAACACTCGAAAACGCCTGTCCCCCAGGGCCTGACCTATTTGATCAAGGACGTCGCCCGGCGGCACGGCCAGTTGCGCGTCGGCATGGCGGCGTCCTTTCTCCGCTGCGACGATCCGGCGCTGCTCGCTCAGGCGGTAGCCACCGCGTCGGTGGCACAACTCGAAGTCAGAATGCTGGCCCCGACGGTTGCGGTCTCCCAGTCGCCGATCGGCGAGTTGCTCGCCGCGTTGCGCGAGTCCGGCTTCGCTCCGGCGGCCGAGGATTCCTCCGGCGCAATCGTCGATCTGCGCCGCCGCGGGACGCGGGTTCCGGTCACGCTCGCCCGCCGGTCGCCACGCCCACAGCCGCGGCCCAGTCGAGAGACCCTGGCCAGTGTGGTCTCGGTTCTGCGCCGCGTCGATGCGGCACCCCTGGGCAATGTCAGGGTGGACCCGGCCGTCGCGATGGCCCTGCTGGCCCAGGCCGCGGTCGGTGGCAAGGACGTCCTGATGGGGTATGTCGACGCCGCCGGGGTTGCCACCCAGCGCGTGGTGACGCCGATCTCGGTGCACGGCGGTCACCTGATGGCATTCGATCCGGCTCAGGGTCGGATGCGCGAGTTCGCCGTGCATCGCGTCACCTCGGTCTTGTCAGCAGACGGCGGATAATTCTTGTCTGCGGACGGCGGATAATGAGCCTATGACCGACGGCCCCCTGATCGTGCAGTCCGACAAAACCGTTCTACTGGAGATCGACCACGAGCAAGCGGGTGCCGCACGGGCCGCCATCGCCCCGTTCGCCGAGTTGGAACGCGCACCCGAACACATCCATACCTATCGAATCACCCCGTTGGCGCTGTGGAACGCACGCGCCGCCGGACATGACGCCGAGCAGGTCGTCGATGCGCTGGTGCGATTCTCCCGCTACGCGGTGCCACAGCCACTGCTGGTCGACATCGTCGACACCATGGCCCGCTACGGCCGGTTACAACTGGTCAAGCATCCCGCGCACGGGCTGATGTTGCTCAGCTTGGACCGCGCGGTACTCGAGGAGGTGCTGCGCAACAAAAAGATCGCCCCGATGCTGGGCACCCGCCTCGACTCCGATACGGTCATTGTTCACCCCAGCGAGCGGGGCCGGATCAAGCAGATGCTGCTCAAAATCGGTTGGCCCGCTGAGGATCTCGCCGGTTATGTCGATGGCGAGGCTCATCCGATTTCCTTGGTGCAGGACGGCTGGGATCTGCGCGACTATCAGCAGATGGCGGCGGATTCGTTCTGGGCCGGCGGTTCCGGCGTGGTGGTGCTGCCCTGCGGTGCCGGTAAGACCATCGTCGGTGCGGCGGCCATGGCCAAGGCGGCTGCCACCACGTTGATCCTGGTCACCAATACTGTGGCCGGCCGGCAGTGGAAGCGTGAACTGATCGCCCGTACCTCGTTGACCGAGGAGGAGATCGGCGAGTACTCCGGTGAACGCAAGGAGATTCGGCCGGTCACCATCGCCACTTACCAGGTCATCACCCGTCGCACCAAAGGCGAGTACCGGCATCTGGAACTGTTCGACAGCCGTGACTGGGGACTGATCATCTACGACGAGGTGCATCTGCTGCCGGCCCCGGTGTTCCGGATGACCGCCGATCTGCAGTCCCGGCGGCGCCTGGGCCTGACCGCGACGCTGATCCGCGAAGACGGCCGAGAGGGCGACGTATTCAGCCTGATCGGACCGAAACGCTACGACGCGCCATGGAAGGACATCGAGGCCCAGGGCTGGATAGCACCGGCTGAGTGCGTCGAGGTCCGGGTGACCATGACCGACAACGAGCGGATGCTCTACGCGGTCGCCGAACCCGAGGAGCGTTACCGACTGTGTTCGACGGCACGCTCCAAGGTTGCCGTGGTGAAGTCGATCCTGGCCAAGCACCCGGGCGAACAGACCCTGGTCATCGGTGCCTACCTCGACCAGCTCGACGAGCTCGGCACCGAACTCGGCGCACCGGTGATTCAGGGGTCTACCAAGAATGCCGAACGCGAGGCGCTGTACGACGCGTTCCGACGTGGCGAGGTGAAGACGCTGGTGGTGTCCAAGGTGGCAAACTTTTCCATCGACCTTCCGGAAGCCTCAGTGGCAGTGCAGGTTTCGGGCACTTTCGGCTCGCGCCAGGAAGAGGCCCAGCGACTGGGCCGGCTGTTGCGACCCAAGCACGACGGCGGCGGCGCGGTGTTCTACTCAGTGGTCTCCCGCGACAGCCTCGACGCCGATTACGCGGCACATCGGCAGCGCTTCCTCGCCGAGCAGGGCTATGGCTACATCATCACCGACGCCGACGACCTACTGGGTCCGGCGATCTAAACCAGCGCCGGGATGACCTCGCGCTCGAAAAGCTCGATGCCGGAACGGTCGTAGGCTGCTTCCGGGAAATAGCAGATCACATAGTCGCATCCCAGGTCGCGCAGCGTCGCGAGGCTATCGATCACCTGCTCAGGAGTTCCGGTGGCATTACCTGGTGCGGTGTTCATCGCCATCATGGCGTCCGCCGCCGATTCTCCGCATACACCGACCAGTCGGTCGCGAACCCGCGCGGAACGTTCGGCCACCTCCGCCGTTGAGGTACCGAGGATGGCGTTGACATTGGCCGACCGCACGATCGAACCGAAGTCGGTGCCCACGTCCCGGCAGTGTCCGGCGAGTACCTCCGACTTGTGCGCAAACTCCTCCGGTTCGGCACTGAAGTTGGTGTATTGCGCATATTTAGCCGCTATCTTCAACGTCACTTTCTCGCCGCCACCGGCGATCCACAGTGGAATCCCGTTCTGCTGCAGAGGTTTAGGAGCGACTATTGCGCCGTCTACCTGGTAGTGCTTACCGTCAAAGCTCACCCGGCCATCACGCCAGGCATCGCGCATGATCTGCACGCCTTCATCCAGGCGGGCCAGACGGACCCCCGCGGAGGGGAATCCATATCCGTAGGCACGCCATTCATGCTCATACCAACCGCCGCCGATGCCCATCTGCACGCGGCCGCCGGAGATCACATCGGTGGTGGCTGCGACCTTCGCCAGATACGCCGGGTTGCGATAGCTCATCGCCGTGCACATCTGACCAATCTTGATCCGCGACGTCGTCGCGGCGTAGGCGGCCATCAGTGTCCAGGCTTCGTGGGTGGCCTCGTCACTGGGCACCGGCACG
>SYAA01000227.1 GCA_005789055.1 Actinomycetota bacterium | reverse complement strand
GCGAGGTGGACGTCGTCTACGGCGGATTGACACCCGCTGATGCGGCCCGGTGCGCGGAACTGGAGACACTGTTGTTCGACGGCGACGACCCCTGGCCCGCGGCGGCATTCACCCGGGCCCTGGCCGCACCGCATGCGCGCTACGTCGGTGCCCGGGCCGACGACCTCCTCGTCGGCTACGCGGGTATCGCCAGGCTGGGCCGAACCCCGCCGTTCGAGTACGAGATCCACACCATCGGCGTGGACCCGGCCTATCAGGGCCGTGGGATCGGCCGCCGCATGATGACCGAACTGCTCACAGACGCCGACTCGGTGGTCTATCTCGAGGTCCGCACCGACAACCCGACAGCCATCGCGCTCTACACCAGTCTCGGATTCGCTACCGTCGGCCTGCGCAAGCGCTACTACCGGGCCAGTGGCGCCGACGCCTTCACCATGCGGCGGGATCCACCGTGAGCGGCCGCACCGTCCTGGCGATCGAAAGCTCCTGTGACGAAACGGGAGTCGGAATCGCCCACCTTGATGCCGACGGGACTATCACGCTGCTCGCCGATGAGCTCGCTTCCAGCGTCGAGGAGCACGCACGGTTCGGCGGCGTGGTGCCCGAGATCGCTTCCCGCGCACACCTGGAGGCACTGGGCCCTACTGTGCGTAGGGCTCTGGCGACCGCCGGCATCGACCGCCCCGACGTCGTCGCCGCCACCATCGGACCCGGCCTGGCCGGCGCGCTGATGGTCGGTGTCGCCGCCGCCAAGGCCTACGCCGCGGCCTGGGGTGCGCCGTTCTATGCCGTCAACCATCTCGGCGGACACCTGGCCGCCGACGTCTACGACCACGGTCCGCTGCCCGAGTGCGTCGCCCTGCTGGTCTCCGGCGGCCACACCCATCTGCTGGCGGTCCGCTCGCTGGCGCTACCGATCGTCGAACTCGGAGCGACCCTCGATGACGCCGCGGGGGAGGCCTACGACAAGGTGGCGCGGCTACTGGGTCTTGGTTATCCCGGCGGGCGCGTGCTTGACGATCTGGCCCGCACCGGGGATCGCGACGCTGTTGCGTTCCCACGCGGGATGACTGGCCCGCGAGATGACCGGTATGCCTTCAGCTTCTCCGGACTCAAGACCGCGGTGGCCCGTTATGTGGAATCCCACCCCGACGCCCGCGGCGCCGATGTCGCCGCCTCGTTCCAGGAGGCAGTCGCCGACGTACTGACCGCCAAGGCGGTGCGCGCGGCCACGGATACCGCCGTGTCCACCCTGTTGATCGCCGGCGGCGTTGCAGCTAACTCGCGGCTCCGTGAGCTGGCCGAACAGCGTTGCGCCGCCGCGGGTTTGACGTTACGGATTCCACGACCGCGACTGTGTACCGATAATGGTGCGATGATCGCGTCGTTCGCCACCCATCTGCTTGCCGCCGGTGCGGAACCCTCGCCGTTGCACGTTGCCAGTGACCCGGGTCTGCCGGTGATTGCCGGGCAGGTCCGGTGAGCGTCGTCGAGGATCGGCTGGCGATCACCGACCTGGTCTACCGCTGTGCGGAGATGTTCGACGCCGGCGACTTCGACGGCGTGGGCGCACTGCTCGGCCGGGCGGATTTCGGTGGTGCCCGGACACCGACCATGTCGGGCGCACAGAACATCGCCGGACTGTTCGCAATCACCACCCGGCGCTTTCCCGAAGCCGGGTCCGCCGGGCCGGGCACGCCCAAGACCCGGCACCTGGTCTTGAACCTGATCGTGGAGATCGTCGATGCCGACACCGCGACCGCCCGGTCCACGTTCTGCGTCGTGCAGGCGACCGACGGGGTCGCGCTGGCGCCGATCGTCGTCGGCCGCTACTACGACCGGTTCGCCCGCGATGCCGACGGCTGGTACTACACCGAGCGCATCGCCGATGTCGAGATGCTCGGTGATGTCTCCGAGCACCTGCTCGTCGACCACCGGCGCTTCGACGCGGCCCGCGAACAGGACTGATTCGGCCCTCGGCGAATCGCAGAGGACCCCCCTTGAGTGCTAGCACTCTCCGGTATAGAGTGCTAGGTGGCAGGAGAACCACCCCCGCGTCGGCACCCGCGACGACGGCGTGAGGGAACGATCGAATGCCGAACACCTGGTAGAAAACCGACCGGCTCGGGGAACAGCCCCGGGCCACAGCCATAACAGTGGAGGGCTTCATCGTGGCGAGCGTGAATATCAAGCCACTCGAGGACAAGATCCTCGTACAGGCCAACGAGGCCGAGACGACCACCGCGTCGGGTCTGGTGATCCCGGATACCGCCAAGGAGAAGCCGCAGGAGGGCACCGTTGTTGCCGTCGGCCCCGGCCGATGGGACGAGGACGGCGAGAAGCGGATTCCTTTGGACGTCGCAGAGGGCGACACCGTCATCTACAGCAAGTACGGCGGCACCGAGATCAAGTACAACGGCGAGGAATACCTGATTCTGTCGGCACGCGACGTGCTGGCAGTCGTCAACAAGTAGCAACCGCGAACCGCCCCGGAAACTCCGCGTTCGTCGCGGCGGTTTCCGGGGCGGAACGCGCTCACGGGCGCCAAAACGGGAAAGTCAGGAACGCAGCATATGAGCAAATTGATCGAATTCAACGAGACCGCGCGCAGGGCGATGGAGGCCGGTGTCGACAAACTCGCTGATGCCGTGCGCGTCACCCTCGGGCCCCGGGGCCGTCATGTCGTCCTAGCCAAGGCATACGGCGGCCCGGTCGTCACCAACGACGGGGTGACGATCGCCCGGGAGATCGAACTGGAAGACCCGTTTGAGAACCTGGGTGCGCAGTTGGTCAAGTCGGTGGCCACCAAGACCAACGACGTGGCAGGCGACGGCACCACCACCGCCACGGTGCTGGCTCAAGCCATGATCCACAACGGTCTGCGTAACGTCGCGGCCGGCGCCAACCCCATCGCGCTCGGTCTGGGCATCAGCCGCGCCGCCGATGTCGTCTCCGAGGCGCTGCTGGCCGCTGCCACCCCGGTTTCGGGGAAGTCCGGCATCGCCGCGGTCGCCACGGTCTCCTCGCGTGACGCCGAAGTCGGCGAGATGGTCGGGGAGGCCATGACTCAGGTCGGCTTGGACGGAGTGGTCAGCGTCGAGGAGTCCTCGACCATGGACACCGAACTGGAGATCACCGAGGGCGTCGGCTTCGACAAGGGCTTCATCTCGGCCTACTTCATCACCGATTTCGACTCCCAGGAAGCGGTCCTCGAGGACACCCTGGTCCTGCTGCACCGCGACAAGATCGGGTCGCTACCCGACCTGCTGCCGCTGCTGGAGAAGGTCGCCCAGTCCGGAAAACCACTGCTGATCATCGCCGAAGATGTTGAGGGCGAGGCGCTCTCGACGCTGGTGGTCAACGCGATCCGCAAGACTCTGAAGGCTGTCGCGGTCAAAGCACCGTTCTTCGGCGATCGCCGCAAGGCCTTCCTCGATGACCTGGCGGTCGTCACCGGCGCGCAGGTGGTCAACCCGGACGTCGGGCTGCTCCTGCGTGATGTCGGCCTCGAGGTGCTGGGATCAGCCCGCCGCGTCGTGGTCACCAAGGACTCCACCGTGATCGTCGACGGCGGTGGCACCCACGAAGCCGTTGCAGATCGGGTCAAGCAACTGCGCGGCGAGATCGAGGGCACTGAATCCGATTGGGACCGTGAGAAACTCGAGGAACGCCTGGCCAAG
>SYAA01000226.1 GCA_005789055.1 Actinomycetota bacterium | reverse complement strand
CTGGCCGTCGCACTGGACGCCGCTCGACGTGCGGCCGAAGCCGCGGCCGGCCTGCCGGCGGCCCGGCGGGGCCGGGGTGTCGCCGCGGAGGTGGCGCTGGCCCGGCGGGACTCGACGGCACGGGGCGGTCGTCACCTCGGTTTCGCCAGGGCGCTGGTGAACGAGATGCCGCACACGCTGGCGGCACTGGAGATGGGCGCGCTGTCGGAATGGCGAGCCACTATTGCGGTCCGCGAATCAGCCTGTCTCGATGTCGAGGATCGACGCCGCCTCGATGCGGAATTGTGCTCGGATGTGACCCGACTCGACGGAATGGGTGACGCCGCGATTGCCGCCGCCGCCAAGGCCATCGCCTATCGACTGGATCCGCATGCCGTGGTGGATCGGGCCGCCCGGGCGCAGGAAGACCGCACTGTCACCATTCGGCCTGCGCCGGACACCATGACTTACCTGACCGCACTGCTGCCGGTGGCCCAGGGGGTGTCGATCTACGCCGCGCTCAAACGGGAGGCCGACGTCTGTTGCGATGGACGCTCCCGGGGCCAGGTCATGGCCGACACTCTTGTCGAACGGGTAACCGGGCGTCCGGCGGACCAGCCCGTTCCGGTCTCGGTCAATGTGGTGATCTCGGATCAAGCCCTAGTAGGTGTGGAGGATGCCACGGCGGTCATCGCCGGTTACGGTTCAGTGCCCTCCGCACTGGCCCGAAATCTCATCGCCGACGCTGTGGCCGATCAACGGTCCCATGCGACGCTGCGCCGCCTCTACGCCACACCCGCCACCGGCGCTCTGGTGGCACTGGAGTCGAGAGCCCGAGTGTTCCCCAAGGGGCTGGCCGACTTCATCGGCTTGCGTGACCAACGTTGTCGAACCCCCTACTGTGACGCACCGATCCGTCACAGAGATCACGCGAAGCCCCACCGCAAGGGTGGTACAACAAGCGCGGTGAACGGTCTGGGTCTGTGCGAGCGATGTAACTACGTCAAAGAATCGGACGGCTGGATCGTCACGTCGACGACAGCCGAGAATGGCACTCACACAGCCGAATTCACAACTCCGACCGGCTCCCGTCATCATTCCACGGCGCCGCCGATGCCCGGCACCCCTCAGGAACCGTTCGCGGCCTAACGGCGCTGCTGCGCGGCGGCGAGTCGCGCCTTGAACTCCGGTGACTCGATTGATGTTGCCTGCGGTCCCAGTTCGATGTTCTTGGCGGCCTCGTGGTGGTCGCTGTCGAGGAAGCCCGGTATCGCGGTGGCCCGCATCGAGGCCTTGGTGGCGAGCACCACCTCGCGGGGGGCCCCGGCCGGTCCGGCCGCAAGTTCCAGAGCGGCCGACACCGGGTCATCGGCCACCTGTAGTGCCAGTCCGTGGCGCACGGCTGCCTCGGCGTCGAATCGCATTCCGAAAAGCAGCGCGGCTCGGGCCACCTGGGGGCCGACGGCGCGCTGCAGCATCCAGGTGGCGCCGCCGCCGGGATGAATGCCCAGTTTCTGGAAACGGGGGTCGATGACCGCCTGCGGCCCGATGATGCGGATGTCCGCGGCCAGTGCAAGGTTCATTCCGGCGCCGACGGCCGCCCCGTTGACGGCGGCGATGGTGGGAAGCGAGCAGCGACCGACCGCCATGAATCCCGCATAAATTCGTTCGAGGCCTTCGCGCGCCGCCGCTCCCAACGCGGACAGGTCTGCGCCCGCGCAGAACGCCTTGCCGGCACCGGTCACGACAACGGCGTGCACACCCGGGTCGGACTCGGCTCGTTGCACGGCGTCACGCAACTGCTGTGACATCGCGTCGGTCACCGCATTGCGACGTTCGGGATCGTTCACCGTGATCAGAGCGACGCGGTCGGTGACGTCGTAGAGCACAAGATCTGCCATGGCACGCCACGTTAACAGCAGCGGAAGGTCAGCTTCGGGTACGGGAACCGGGGGTAAGCGCCCCCGGCAGGAATCGAACCTGCGACCTAGGGATTAGAAGGCCCTTGCTCTATCCGACTGAGCTACGGAGGCATACCAGCGGGATTCTATCCCGCGTCCGAGCAGCGGCTTTGGGGTGTTCGGGGCGGGCGCGCCGTGTCGGGACCAATTTTTTCGCCGGGCTGGCCTGCGGGGACGACCGAGCCGATGAATTGAAGACCGGTAAATGCTGTGAGGACCCTGAGTTGATCGCTACTGTCAAGAGGCGTCGGACCCCGGTTGGGTGCCGCCGTGGGTAGGACCAGACAAGTGGGTAGGACCAGACAACGACGTCGAGGGAGCCGACCGCCATGAGCAGCGTGATCAGTGAGGTCACCGAACGGTGCACCCGGGGCTACCGGACCGGATCGCTTGTTCTGCGCGGTTCGCCCGCGGCCGCTGGCTGGCTGTTGGGTTGGCTTTCCGCCGAATTTGGCCCGCATGTTCTGACCGGGCATGCGCTGTCGGCGGTGCCCTCCCCACTGGAGCGGATGGCGCGCCGACTCGCCGTGCAACGCGCCGATTCCGTGCTTGAGGCGGCCTTGTCAGAGACGTTCGGTGGCGGCTTCGAAGACAGCGTTCGCCATCCGCTGGAGCCCTACACCGCGCGCCGGCCGAGCCTGTCCGGTTTGGTGGCCGCCATGCGGGATCGGCGGCGGTACTCGGCGTCAACCTCTGATATCGCCTACGGTCCGGGGAGTCGACACCAGCTGGACATCTGGCGCCGCCCAGATCTGGCCGAGGGCCAGCGGGCACCGGTGCTGATTCAGGTACCGGGCGGAGGCTGGTCGATCAACGACAAGCGCGGGCAGGCCTATCCACTGATGAGCCGGATGGTCGAACTTGGGTGGATTTGCGTGCCGATCAATTACAGCCGCAGCCCGCGTTCGGCGTGGCCGGCCCACATCACCGATGTCAAGAGGGCGATCGCCTGGGTTCGCGCCAACATCGCCGACTACGGCGGCGACCCGGACTTCATCGCCATCACCGGAGGCTCCGCCGGCGGCCACTTGACCTCACTTGCCGCTCTGACGTCCGGCGATGACCGCCTGCAGCCGGGTTTTGAAGACGCCGACACCAGCGTGCAGGCGGCCGTGCCGTACTACGGGGTCTACGACTTGACCGAGTTCGAGTCCATGCACGAGTTGATGCGGCCGCTCCTGGAACACCTGGTGATGCAGGCCCGATTCGACGAAAACCGGCAGTTGTTCACCGACGCCTCACCGATTTCCCGGGTACACCGCAATGCGCCCCCGTTTTTCGTCCTGCACGGCGAGAACGATGATGTGGTGCCGCATTCACAGGCTCGGGCGTTCACCGGGGCGCTGCGGGGGGCGGGTGCCCGCACGGTGTCCTACGCCGAGATTCCCAACGCTCACCACGCCTTCGACGCCATCGGCACCCTGCGCTGTCAGGTGACAGCGGAGGCGGTCGCCAGTTTCCTGGGCATCGTCTACGGGCGTCATATCGCGGCGCGCGGCAGGCGCCGGAGGGCGGCCCGCACGGCGGGGTGAGCCGCAACGGGTCGGATATTCGACTCCGCAGGCGCTTCAGTCGGACTAGCGTGGTGAGACGACGATGACGTTGAAGTTCACGTCGAACCACAGGGGGTCCGGACCGATGAGGAGCCGTCGATGAGCGGGCCTGCGGACGCCACCGGCCCGTCATCGGAACTCGGGGCCTTCGATCTGTTGATGCACCGCGGCGAAGCCAACCCGAGGACGCGATCGGGCATTATGGCCCTTGAGATCCTCGACTCGACCCCGGATTGGGAACGGCTTCGCACGCGCTTCGACAACGCCTCCCGCAAGGTGCTGCGACTGCGCCAGAAAGTCGTCATGCCGACGCTGCCGACGGGTCCGGCCCGGTGGGTGGTCGATCCCGATTTCAACCTCGACTTTCATGTTCGCCGGGTGCGGGTGCCCGAGCCGGGCACACTTCGCGAGGTTCTCGACCTCGCCGAGGTGATTCTGCAGTCGCCGCTGGACATCTCCCGGCCGCTGTGGACGGCCACCCTGGTCGAAGGCCTTGAGGGCGGTAAGGCGGCTACCCTGCTGCATCTGAGCCACGCCGTCACCGATGGCGTCGGCGCGGCCACCATGTTCGCCGAGATCTATGACCTCGAGCGCGATCCGCCGACCAAACCCCCGCCACCGATGCCGGTGCCCCAGGACATCAGCCCCAACGATTTGATGCGTGAAGGCCTCAACTCCCTTCCGGGAGTGCTTGTTGGCGGATTCGTCGATACTCTTTCCGGCGGGCTTGGCCTAGTCGGGCGAATGGCCCGCAGTCCGGGTTCGGCGTTGATCGGTGCGATCGACTACGCGCGATCCGGGCGCCGAATGGTGCGCCGGGCCGCCGAACCATCGCCGCTGTTACGCCGCCGCAGCCTGTCTACCCGCACCGAGGCCATTGAGATGACGCTGCGCGACCTGCACCGGGCCGCGAAGGCCGCGGAGGGGTCCATTAACGACGCCTACCTGGCTGGGTTGTGCGGTGCGCTGCGGCTCTATCACGAGGCGCTCGGTGTCCCGATCAACTCGCTGCCGATGGCGGTGCCGGTCAACTTGCGCGCGGAGGCTGATCCGGCTGGCGGTAATCGCTTCGCCGGGGTGAACCTGGCCGCCCCGATCGGTGTGACTGATCCGGCGGTGCGGATCCAGAAGATTCGCAAGCAGATGATCCAGCGCCGCGAGGAGGTGGCGATCGATATGATCGGTGCTGTTGCGCCGTTGCTCGCGCTGCTGCCGGACGCCGCACTTGAGGCGGTGAGCGGCTCGCTGGTTGCCTCGGATGTTCAGGCCAGCAACGTTCCCAACTATCCCGGTGACACCTACATCGCTGGTGCGAAAGTGTTGCGGCAGTACGGAATCGGACCACTGCCCGGTGTCGCGATGATGGTGGTGCTGATTTCGCGAGGCGGCTATGCGACCGTCACCGCGCGCTATGACCGCGCTTCGATCGCTCGCCCGGAGCTTTTTGCGCAGTGCTTGAGGCGGGGTTTTGACGAGGTGCTGGCACTGGCTTCAGACCCACGACCGCAGGTGGTTCCCGCATCGTTTCCCGACCACGAGGAGCGAGGCGTTAAATCGATGAACGGATCGGTGGCCTATTCATGAGCGGCGGTAACTCTTCTCGAAACGCGAGACTCCCCGGTTCGGTGGCCGAAGTCATGGCCAGCCCTCCCGGGCCCAAAGTCGGTGCCTTCTTCGACCTCGACGGCACGCTGGTCGCGGGTTTCACCGCCGTCATCCTCACCCGTGAGCGGTTTCGCAGCCGCGATATGGGTGTTGGGGAATTGATCAGCCTGATCGCCACGGGCCTTGAGCATCAGTTGGGGCGATTGGAGTTCGAGCAACTCATCGGACGGGCCACCGAG
>SYAA01000225.1 GCA_005789055.1 Actinomycetota bacterium | reverse complement strand
GGTTCGGCTGGTACGGGTTCAACGCCGGTTCCGCGGTCTCCGCCGGCGGACTGGCGGGCACCACCTTCATCACCACGACTATCGCCACGGCCGCAGCGATGCTGTGCTGGCTGCTCACCGAACGCATCCGGGATGGACACGCCACCTCACTGGGCGCCGCGTCCGGCGTGGTGGCAGGCCTGGTCGCCATCACGCCGGCCTGCTCGTCGGTGAACGTGGTCGGGGCTCTGGCGATCGGAGCCACCGCGGGTGTGCTCTGCGCTCTGGCAGTCGGACTGAAGTTCAAGTTCGGCTTCGACGATTCCCTCGACGTTGTCGGTGTTCACCTGGTGGGCGGACTCGTCGGCACCCTGATGGTTGGTCTGGTCGCGGCACCGGAGGCGCCCGCGGCGGTCGCCGGCCTGTTCTACGGCGGTGGCACCGACCAATTGTGGCGTCAAGCCGTCGGTGCCTTCGCGGTTCTGGGGTACTCGGCGGTCGTCACCGCTATCTTGGCCTTGCTCTTGAAACACACCATCGGATTGCGGCTTGACCGCGAGGCCGAGGCGGCCGGTGTCGACGAAGCCGAACACGCGGAGACCGCGTACGACTTCACAGTGACCGGTGGCGGCTCGGGCTTTTCTCGTCACGGCGCGGAGGTATAAGGGATATGAAACTGATCACTGCGATCGTCAAACCATTCACGCTCGAAGACGTCAAAACCGGACTGGAGGAGTTGGGCGTCCACGGCATGACCGTCAGCGAGGTCCAGGGCTACGGCCGGCAGAAGGGCCATACGGAGGTCTACCGCGGCGCCGAGTACGCCGTCGACTTCGTGCCCAAGGTACGGGTGGAAGTCGTGGTCGATGACTCCGCCGTGGACCGAGTGGTGGACGTTATCGTCGCCGCTGCCCGCACCGGCAAGATCGGAGACGGCAAGGTGTGGGTCAGCCCGGTGGAGGCGATCATTCGGGTCCGCACCGGCGAACGGGGATCCGACGCACTCTAGACGCCCCGCCACGGATCTGGCGGCGGCGAGCCGGAAGCTGGTCGACGGTGGACCGCGGCAACTCGACGCCGCAGCGCTGCGGGAGGCGCTACTGGACCTCCACGAGTTGTGGCTGAGCACCAAGGCGGCCGAGATCGGTATCACGGCCACGAGTGGGTTCGCCATCGTCGCCACCGGCGGTCTGGGCCGCCGCGAGTTCGTGCCGTACTCCGACCTTGATCTCATGCTGCTGCATGACAACCTGCCCGACGACGTGGTGACACAGGTTGCCGAACAGCTGTGGTACCCGCTGTGGGACGCCAATATTCGGCTTGATCACAGCGTGCGTACGGTAGCTGACGCGCTGGCGGTCGCCGGCTCGGATCTGTCGGCCGGGCTGGCGATGCTGGAGGCACGTCACATCTGCGGCAACGCGGACTTGTCGTCCTCGCTGATCGGCGGAGCACGACGGCAGTGGCGTGCCGGTATCGCCGGGCGTTTCGAGGAACTCGCCGAACAGGCCAGGGTCCGTTGGCAGCGCAGCGGCCAGATCGCCCACCGTGCCGAGCCTGATCTCAAGAGCGGCAAGGGCGGACTTCGCGACGTGCAGTTGCTCAACGCTCTGGCGGTCGCACAACTGGCCGATGTCTATCCGAGTTCGGCGCCGGACTCGCCGGTCGGTTCGCCGGCTTCCGCGCATCTGGCGCTGCTCAACGTTCGTACCGAGTTGCACCGGGTGTCGGGGCGCGGCCGCGATCAACTGCTGGCGCAGTACGCCGACGAAACCGGCGCCGCCCTGCGGGTTGGGGACCGATTCGACCTGGCTCGGGTTCTGTCCGACGCAGCCCGAACCGTCAGCTATTACGTCGACGCCGGCCTGCGGACGGCGGCGAACACGCTTCCGCGCCGGGGCCTCTCGGCGCTGCGCCGACCGGCCCGGCGGCCACTGGATGAAGGAGTCGTCGAGTTCGCGGGCGAAGTGATACTGGCCCGTGACGCCAGGCCCCAGCGTGATCCCGGCCTGACTCTTCGGGTCGCCGCCGCCTCGGCAACGACCGGTATTCCGATCGCGGCGTCCACGCTGGCACGGCTGGCCGAGACTGCGCCGGAGTTGCGCGCGCCCTGGCCGCGAGACGCACTCGAGGATCTGCTGGTGCTGCTGACGGCCGGTCCGCCAACGGTGACGGTGATCGAGGCACTGGACCGAACGGGTCTGTGGGGACGAATCTTCCCGGAGTGGGGTGCGGTTCGGGATCTGCCGCCGCGCGACCCGATTCACATTTGGACGGTGGACCGCCACCTGGTCGAAACCGTCTCCCGTGCCGGTGCTTTCACGACCCGGGTCTCGCGACCCGACCTGCTGGTGCTCGGCGCCCTGCTGCATGACATCGGGAAGGGTCGCGGTGAGGACCACAGCGTGGTCGGTGCCGAACTGGCCACCCGGGTGGGAATCAGGCTGGGACTATGGCCCTCTGATGTCAGAACCCTCGCGGCGATGGTTCGGCATCACCTTCTGCTGCCGTCGACGGCCACCCACCGCGATCTTGCGGATCCAGCGACTGCCGCCGATGTCATGGAGGTGATCGAGGGCGATCCGGTGCTGCTGGAATTGCTGGCCGCCCTCTCCGAAGCCGACTCGTTGGCCACCGGGCCGGGGGTGTGGGGCGACTGGAAGGCCAGCTTGATCGGCGACCTGGTCCGCCGCTGTCGCGGACTGCTGGCCGGTGATGATCAACCGCAACCCGAACCCATTGCGGCCGAACATCTCGCACTCGCCCGCGACGGCGCGGTGCACGTCGAGATGACGCCGGCCACTTCGCCGCTGAACTTCCACGTGACCGTGATCGCCCCGGACCGGCGGGGTCTGCTGTCCAAGGCGGCAGCAGTGCTGGCACTGAATTCCCTGAGCGTGCATTCGGCGACGGTGAACAGCGCCGAGGGCTCGGCGATCAACACGTTCGTGGTGTCCCCGCTTTTCGGTTCTCCGCCGGCAGCCGAGGTTCTGCGACAGCAATTCATCATGGCTCTCGATGGGGAATCCGACGTCGTTGACGCAGTGCAGAAGCGCGACCACGAGAGCGCCCAACGTCGCGGTGCGGCGGGAGCAGTGCCAGCGCCCGCGGTGCCCGCCGCCGTCGCGGCGCCGCCGAAGATCCTCTGGCATGACGGCGATCAGTCCGGGTACCAACTGGTGGAGGTTCGAGCGTCCGACCGAACCGGATTGCTGGCGGTGTTGACCGCGGTTTTCGAGCGCGCCGGAGTGGATATCGCCTGGGCAAAGATCACCACGCTGGGCTCCTCGGTGATCGACGTCTTCGCCATCTCGGCACCCGATGCGGAAGCCGGCCGAGAAACGCTGGAGCGCAATCTGTACGCGGCACTGCCGGCTCCACCGCCCGCACCGGAACCGGCGGGCGATCCCGGCTGACAACACCGCTTGCCGTCGGTCTACGCCGGTGGCGGCGGGCTGGCTCCCGGCCCCAGTGGGTGGCTGCTATCCGAGTGTCAGCCCGGCTAGGCTGATCGGGTGTTTGAATCCCTCTCCGATCGGTTAACCGGGGCCCTGGCCGGCCTGCGCAGCAAAGGCCGGCTGACCGACGCCGATATCGACGCGACCGCTCGCGAAATTCGGCTGGCGCTGCTGGAGGCTGACGTCTCGCTGCCG
>SYAA01000224.1 GCA_005789055.1 Actinomycetota bacterium | reverse complement strand
GCGGGTGGCGGATTTCGCTCCACGATGGATCGGACTGCGGCGACGGAATCCTGACCTAGGCGGGTGCCCTGGTTGCCGGCAAGATTCAACTGCACGTACACGGCCTTGCCGTCGGGGCTTTGCGCGCCCCCCGCCGTGAGCCGGTCCCCCCACAGATCCTGCACATGCTGGATGTGCCGCGGGTCGTTCTCGAGTTCGCGGATCAATCCGTCGTAATAGGCGCGGACATCATCGGCAAGCGGCTCCTCGCCCTCCAGGACGACGGTCGCGAAACTGTCCGAATCGGACTCCTCGAAGACTTTTCCCATGCGGGTCATGGCCTGCATGGCGGGCGCGTCTTGAGAACTCGCTGTTAAACCCCGTTCCCGGCCGACCTCCTCCAGCGAGGGGATTGCCAAGTTCAGAAACAGAATAGGCGCGGCCCAGGCCAGGATGATGAGCGGCGCCAAGCTGCGGATAAGCCGCGCGATGCGGGGGCGGGCCGGCTGTGTCGACTTGGCCACTACCCGGCGCCTGCCGAAGTTCACTGTCCCCACTTACTGTCGCTGGCCCTGCAGCAGGGCGCGCACCAGCGGACGAGGTCCGGTGGGCCGCAGCATTGAACTGGCGGGCCGCGGGCGCACCTGTTGGGGCCACCAGAACCAGCGTCCCAGAAGTGCGGCGATGGAAGGGGTCATGAACGCGCGCACGACGAGCGTATCGAACAACAGACCGATCGCTATGGTGCTACCCAATTGGCCGAAGCTGATGAGGTCACTGACGAGCATCGCCATCATGGTTGCTGCGAAAACCAGTCCCGCGTTTGTCACGACCTTGCCCGTACCGCCCATGGCGCGAATGATGCCGGTATCGATACCGGCGGGCAGTTCCTCTTTGATTCGCGTTACCAGCAGAAGGTTGTAGTCGGATCCGACGGCCAAGAGAACGATAACGGCCGTCACCAGGGTTGCCCAATGTATTTGGATGCCGAGCAGGTATTGCCAAATAGCCACCGATAGTCCGAAGGATGCTCCCAGGGAAAGGGCTACCGTTCCGACGATGACCATAGCGGCGACAACGCTTCGCGTCATGATCAGCATGACGATGAAGATGAGACAGATCGCGGCGACTCCGGCGATCAGCAAGTCATAACGAGATGCCACGACGAGGTCCTTTGTTATCGTCGCTGTTCCGGTGAGGTAGATCTTTGAATCTTCCAGAGGGGTGCCTTTCAGTGCCTCCTCGGCTGCTGTTTTTATCGGGTCGACCAGCGCCATGCCCTTTGCTGACATAGGTTCGCCCCTCAGCGAGATCAGCATCTGTACGGCCTTGCCATCCGGCGACAGGAAGATATCGGTGATGCGTTTGAACTCCGCGCTCTCGAAGACCTCCGGAGGTGCATAGAACGAATCGTCGTTCTGGGCAGCGTCGAAAGCCTTACCCATCGCAGTCGGGTTTCCGCTCGCGTCGTCCATTTGACCGAAGACCCCGGCTGTCGTGCTGTGCATAGTGAGCAGCATCGTCCGCGTGCTTTGCATGATCTCGATCATCTGCGGGATCTGGACGATCAGCTTAGGGATCAACACATCAATCTGCTCGACGTCTATCACTATCTTGTCGAGATTGTCGCTAAGCCCATCTACGCCATCGATGGCGTCGAACACGGACCGCACCGAGTAGCAGAGGGGAATGTTGAAGCAGTGCGGTTCCCAGTACAGATAATTACGAATCGGGCGCCAGAAGTCTTCGAAATCCGCAAGGTGATCCCTTGTCTCGTGCGTGATGTCCTGCATATCTTTTGTGGTGCCGAGTATGTTGTGCGTCGTCCCGTAAAGCTGCTGCATCAGTTGGTACATACGCTGCGCGACGGTGATTGCTTCGTTAAGCATCTCAGCCTGCTTGAGCAGGTCCGCGGTGCGCTCCTTCTGGAAGAACATGAATTGCTGTTGCGCTGCTTGCTGCGCGCTCAACAGGTACGGGATTGTCGAGTGTGCGACCGGAGTCCCGTCGGGCCGGGTTGCTGCCTGTACCTTCGTGACCCCGGGTACGGCGAGCACGGCCTTTGCAAGTCTGTCCAGTACGAGGAAGTCTGCGGAATTACGCAGATCGCGATCTGTCTCGACAAAGAGGATCTCAGGTGACGTCATAACGGACTGGGGAAAATGTCGCTTTGCTGCTGCGATTCCTTCGCTCGAGGGCAGGTCTTTGGGAAGATATTTCTGGTCGTTGTAGTTGGGTTGGAATCCCGGGAGCGTCAGCAGGCCCAGGAGTGATACCGCCAGCGATGCGATTAGGATCGGCCCTGGCCATCGCACGATCGCAGTTCCGACTCGCCGCCAGCCGCGAACTTTGAGTATCCGTCTGGGCTCGAATAGGCCGAAACGGCTTCCGACGGCCAGGACGGCTGGGAACAGCGTGAGCGCGACCGCCACCGCCACAGTGATGCCTATTGCGCACGGGATGCCGAGGACGTGGAAGAAGGGGAGCCGAGTAAAACTCAGGCACAGTACTGCCCCGGCGATGGTCAAACCGGAGGCCAGCACCACCTTGGCGACTCCGCTGTACGTGGTGTAGAACGCGGTCTCGCGGTCCTCGCCTGCCTGGCGCGCCTCTTGATATCTCCCGACGAAAAATATGCCGTAGTCGGTGCCCGCCGCGATCGCCAAGGCGACGAGGAGGGTGACGGCGAACGTTGTCAAACCGATTACGCCGTGAAGCCCCAAGAGCGCGACGATCCCGCGGGCTACTTGCAGTTCGATTCCAACAACGAGCAACAGCAGAATGACCGTGACGATTGATCGATAGACGAAAAGCAACATCACAAAGATCACCGCGAGGCTGAGCACCGTGACGGTGGCGATCGTGCGTTGGCCAGCGCGGTTCACGTCCGCCATGACCGCAGCGGGGCCAGTGACGTACGCCTTGACTCCCGGCGGGGCCGGCGTCTGCGCAACTGTCTCGGTGACCGCTGCGAGGGAAGCGTTGCTTGCAGCCTCACCCGGCCTGCCTAGAAGCTGCACATTGACATACGCGGCCTTACCGTCGGCGCTTTCCGCTGCGCCTCTGGTGAGCTCGTCACCCCAGAAATCCAGGACACTGTTCACATGGGTTGGATCGTCTTCCAACAGACGGATCAGGCGGCTGTAGTAGGCGCGCGCATCGTCTCCGAGGGGTTGTTCGCCCTCAAGAACTATCGTCGCAGCGCTGCCCGAGTCATCTAACTTGAAGGCCGCCTGAAATCTATTTTGCGCCATATAGGACGGCGCATCCGTGGGGTCCACGGATACCGAAAGCTCCTGCGCGACGAGGTCGAGCGACGGGACCCCGAAGGTAAGAACTGCGGCGATCGCCAGCCAAGCCGCGATAATGGGAACCGACAGGAGATAGATCGCCCGTGCTACGAGCGGCCGCTTAACGGGCAGCTTGTGGTTGCTCATGCGGCCTTCAGCACGCAGGAGGCGAAAGCGCTCACCTGTTCTGAGATCTTCTCAGCTTTGACCACACCGTCGATGGTGATGCGGCAGCCGATGCTGTCGCTATCTCCCTGAGCCGCGACACTGCCGATGCTCGCGGCCGTGGTGACGGGGAATTCCAATGACCACGGGAGGCTTACCCCGCGGGCGGACTTCACGTCACCCTCGCCGTCGAAGTAGCTGATCAGGGCGATAGTGCCCGCCGGTCCAAAAACCTCGTACCGCAGCAGCTGCGATGAAGGTGCGCGTTCGGCCACGCCGCCCGGATTAGCGTTGCCGTAGGACGGCCTTGTCTCAGAGCCGAAGATGCCGTGCAGTCGTGACACGGCCACGGCTCCGGCCGCTATGACAACAACTATGGTCAGTGGAATCCATGACTTCGCCAGCAGCCTGACGACCAGGGAACCAAGATTTGTCCGGCGCGACCCAGATTTGCCCGAGGCTCGTCGTTGAGGTGAATCCTCGCGTGGCCGCCTAGAAAGTCGGGAGTTGGTCTGCGGCGCGGTAGGGTCCGCTGTAGCCGGGATGACCTCCTCTGAGTCGACTGGGCCCACGCCGGGGAGATTGCCGTTGGGCACCGCACCACCCTTTCCGTCTCCCCACCATTGTGCACGCCTGGTATTGGCCAGAGTTAACCATCCCGATCGGTCGGCGAGACTCTGTCACCAGGGACGCCGTAATCAAGGAGCGTATAGGACGGCGACCAGAGGTGAGCCAACGATGCCGGACCGCGCCACATCGAGCTTTTTGCAGTACAACGAGGGAAATGTCAGGGAACTGTTATCTCACGCCTCGCGGGAAACTGGCCCGCGCCGACACCTGAAGTGCGGGCGCTCCCTGATCCAGTTACTCACATCAGGCAGTGTGACGCTTTTCTACGCCGTTCCGGTGGTGCCGTTTGCGCCGGCGTAACCGGTGCCAGCGACTCCGGTCCCGCCCCCGCCAGCGGTGCCACCGGCGGGGGATGCACAGTTCGTGACTTGGGCGTTGCCACCGTTGCCGCCGTTGCCACCCGTTGAGCCTGCTCCAGTGGCGCCGCCGCCGTTGCCGCCGTTGCCACCGGTGGAGCATCCAGATCCGTAGTTGAATGCGGTACCGCCGAGGCCGCCGACACCACCGGTGGTGCCACCGGAGCCACCGGTGCCACCGGAGCCACCGATGGCGTCAGCCGGAAGCCCGAAAGGGTAATAGCCCATGATTGCGGCGCCGCCCTGGCCGCCAATGCCGCCGGTGACTGAGCCGGTGCCGCCTGTTCCGCCGACGCCGCCGCCGATCGCGTTTCCGGCAAAGCTTCCGAGCCCTAAGCTTCCGAATCCGATACTGATCGCGACACCGCCTGTGCCGCCGTTACCGCCGACAACGCCGTTGCCGCCGTTACCGCCGTTACCGCCGAGGAGGACGCCGCCGCCGCCGGTGCCGCCGTTGCCCCCGTTACCGCCGCCCGTGCTGTCGGCGCCGTTACCGCCATTGCCGGCGATGCCGAGATAGCCAGTTCCGCCGCCGGCCCCTCCGTTGCCGCCGTTACCCGTGGTCGCGGTTCCGGCGATCCCACCCGATCCGCCATTGCCTGTGAAGAACCCGCCGAGTCCGCCGTTGCCGCCGTTTCCGCCGTCACCGGTGGTTGCAGACCCGCCAGCCCCGCCGTTTCCGCCGTTGCCGAACCAGCCCGCGATCCCGCCATTGCCACCGGCCGCTCCGGCAGCGCCGTTGCCGCCGGTGCCGCCGTTGCCGAACAATCCGCCGCTACCGCCGTTGCCGCTGCCGTAGCCGTTGCCGCCATTGCCGAGCAGAATCCCGGCATTGCCACCATCACAATTCGAGGTCGGGCAATCGCCGGAACCGTAGCTATAGCCGTTTCCGATGAGCAACCCGGCATTGGGGTGGGCGGCGGTGCCGTCGGCGATCAAGGACGTTGACGTCCACTGCTCAGGCGGCACCCACTGGGGCCACGGAATGGACGTCGGCGGGACAAGTGCAGTGGGAGCACTACCGGTGCCGGTGGTGCCGTCGGCGCCCGGCAGACCGTCGCCGGCGATGCCGACGCCACCGATTCCGCCCCCGCCCGGGGTGGCATCGGAGATCAGGAGCGCGTAGGAGTTGCCGCCGGTGCCGCCGTTGCCGCCCGTGGAGCCTGCTTCAGTGGCGCCGCCGCCTTTTCCACCGACTCCACCGAAAGCGAGTCCGTTTCCTAAGTTGTAGCCAATACCGCCCTGCCCGCCAACACCACCGGTGGTTTGGCCCACACCACCGGTGCCCCCGGTGCCGCCGATGGCGTTACCCGGGGTCCCGAATAGGTAGTAGCCCATGATCGCAGCACCACCCCTGCCGCCCGTGCCGCCGGTGTCGCCGGTCCCGCCGGTCCCGCCGGTGCCGCCGGTGACGTTTCCGAATCCGATGCTGAGCGCGACGCCGCCGTTGCCGCCGTTACCGCCGACAACGCCGCTGCCGCCGTTACCGCCGTTACCGCCGACTACATCACTACCGCCGCCGGTTCCGCCGTTTCCGCCGTTTCCGCCGGCCGTGCTGTCTCCGCCGTTGCCGCCGTTTCCGGCCAGGCCGAGATATCCGGTGCCGCCGCCGGCCCCGCCGTTGCCCCCATTGCCGTCGGTGGCGGACCCGCCGACCCCGCCCGATCCGCCGGTGCCGATGAAGAACCCGCCGACCGCACCGTTGCCGCCGTTGCCGCCGTTGCCGATGGTTGCGGATCCGCCGGCGCCGCCGTTGCCGCCCAGCCCGAACCAGCCCGCGATCCCGCCGTTGCCGCCCGCGCCGCCGCCCCAGCCGGCACCGCCGTGTCCTCCGCTGCCAAAGATTCCGGCGGCACCGCCGTTGCCGCCGGTGCAGGAACCACTCGGACACGTCGTGGCGTCCCAGCTGAAACCCTTGCCGCCATTGCCGAACAGGAATCCGCCGGGCTGGCCGTTCGGGCTGGCCGCGGTCCCGTCAGCGCCGTTGCCGATCAGGTACGTCATCAATTCGTTGACCGGATAAGCGCCTGATGCCGCCGCGCTGAACGGACTTGCACTGGCGGCAGCGACCGGCGAGCCGACCGTGCGCAGGCGAGCCGGATTGACCGCTGCCGACCGGGATGCCGCCGCGGGCGCGATCCGGGTGCGCGGGGCGGCGTTAGTGAGGTTGACAGCAGCGCGGGTCTCGGGCTTTGATTCGGCGCCAGTTGCCGAGCCGGCCACCCGGGACGGACGCGCCCTGGCAGCTGGTCGCGGCGAGTCGGGGTTGCGTGCAGCGCGGTGGGTCGAAGGCCGAGAGTCCCCGCCAGCGCTGTGAGCCGACGCGTCTCCGGTCGAGGGTTCGGCATTCGCGGTACCGGTCGCGCCGACCATAGTGGCAAAAGCCCCCAGGGTGAACGCTCCTGCCGCGAGCCACGTTGTGGCCTCGCTGGGCTGTTGTGGGGCGCGGTGGCGGGCGGCGGTGCGCTGAATGCCGAGCCTGGCCCGTTTTCTGGCCTTCGACCGGTTTACCGCACGGTGTTTTCCCGCCACAGTTTTTCCCTAGGTTTCTCTTATCTGATTCTCAGCATGCTAGCAGGCCGCCCCGAAATGCGCGCGTGTGATAGCGCCAAGCCCTCGTCAATCATAGCCGATGGGTGCGGACCTACCACCAGCGTGCACGGCCCAGGCCCAGGAAATCATCTCGTGTTCTTCCGGGGGGTTCGTGGGGAGACGGCCTTGGCAGTTGGGTGCCGGGCCGTCGCCGCGGCCGGTGTGACGCTGCGACTCTGCACCGATGCGACCCCGGGAACGGCGAGGCCGTTGATGTTGAAGCCTGGGCCGACCTTAGTGACAGTTGCACCTCTCTGGAAGATCGACCCCGCGATCGCAAGCGGACCAGGGCTAGCGGTGACGGTGTTGCGGCTGCCGAAGATGTTAAAGGCCAAGTTGGCACCCGGCAGGCTGGGCGCCGCCGCGGTGACCTCGTTGTCGTCACCCAGAATGTTGACCGCGGCGCTGAAAAAGCCGTTCGACGAAACTCGGGAGATGCCGTCCGCGCTGGCGCCACCGAGCAGGTTGAGGGCCAGACTGGCAAAGCCGCCTGCGCTGGTTGAAGACTGCCCTGCCTTTCCTTGGCCGACACCCGCGGCGATGCTGAGAGTTCCGACGGCTGCCGCAGTGCCCGGCCCAAGTTGCCAGGCGCTGCTGCCAATGCCCGAGGCGGCGACTGACTGCCCCGTGCCCTCACCGAGCCCGACGGCGATATTGCCGAAGCCGAGGGTTGCCGCAGTGCCCGGCCCGAGTTGCCAGGCGATGCCGCCAATGCCTGAGGCGGCGGCTGACTGCCCCGTGCCCTCTCCGAGCCCGACGGCGATGTTGCCGAAGCCGAGTGTTATCGCAGAGCCCGGCCCGATTTGCGTGGCGACCCCGAAAAGCGTGGTGAAACCTTGTGCGATGGCATCGTTGCCTATCGCTGTGGCAAAGTTGAAGGCACTAAAATTAAACGGTGACATCGAGGCCTGGGCGTTGTCTCCGATCGCCAGGGAGCCGCCGAAGAGACCCGTGGCACTCGCTACTGCACCGTCGCCGATCGCGATCGCGTACGTGGTCACGTTACTAGTGCATCCGTTGCCGTTTCCGAGCCCGAAAATCGAAAAGCACGATGCCTGGGCGGGCGATGCCCCGCCGATCGCCCCGCTTGCAAGCGCCCCGGAGACCAGAGCGCCCAGCAGCACCCCACTTTTAGCTCGAATCCTGTTCATGGACATCCCCTTCGCTGGTGTGGCGACCTTGCTCCGTCGGGATCGAAAGCCCCCGCCCCGCGAATCGAAGATTGCACCACATTTGCTGGCGGGCTTGATTCTGCCACGGTCTACCCCCGGCCGATGGTTTTCCCCTCATGTGTTCGAGCGCCGGGAATGGTCGCGGCGCTAGAATCTGACCAGTCGCACCCCGTCCGGGAAATTTAGGAAGCAGGCATTGAAAACCACGTGACACCCCGCGA
Source organism: Actinomycetota bacterium (assembly GCA_005789055.1). Taxonomy (GTDB): domain Bacteria; phylum Actinomycetota; class Actinomycetes; order Mycobacteriales; family Mycobacteriaceae; genus Mycobacterium. The sequence continues at coordinate 422 of SYAA01000224.1, read as the reverse complement.
GACGACCGCCGCCGCGCAACTTCGCAGCAAAATGACTGTTCCGCCCGACCTCGTCATGGGTCTGCTGGGTTCGGCCGACGCCAACCTCCGCGCTATCGAATCCGGCCTGGCCGCCGAGGTGCATGTGCGCGGCGACACCGTGACCCTCTCCGGATCGGCCGCCGACGTGGCCTTGGCCGAACGCGTGATCGCCGAACTCGTCGCCGTCGTGGCCGGGGGTCAGGCGTTGTCACCGGATGCGGTGCGCCGCAGTATCGCGATGATGTCCGGCGGTGAGGACGCCTCACCCGCTGAAGTGTTGAGCCTGGACATCCTGTCGCGGCGCGGCAAGACCATTCGGCCGAAAACGCTGAACCAGAAACGCTATGTCGACGCCATCGACACCAACACCATCGTCTTCGGCATCGGGCCGGCCGGCACCG
>SYAA01000223.1 GCA_005789055.1 Actinomycetota bacterium | reverse complement strand
GTCCGATGTTCCAGACCCTGCACCTAATGTTCGAAACCCAGTACACCGAGCTGGCCCTTGCCGTTGATCTAATCGCGGAGCGCATCAGGGCGCTGGGCGCCAAGGCACCCGGCAGCTATGCCGAGTTCTCCAGGTTGACCAGCATTGCGGAGGCCCCGGGAGCCAAGCCAGCAACCGAGATGATCAGTGATCTGGTTGCAGGGCAGGAGGCTGTGGTGCGCACGGCACGCGGATTGTTTGCGTTGGTGGACGAGGCGCATGACGAGCCGACCGCTGATCTGCTCACGCAACGAATGCAAATTCACGAGAAGACGGCCTGGATGCTTCGCAGCCTTCTGGAGGACTGAGGTCGTCGAGGGGCTTAGGGGTTTCGCGGCGTGCGGGCGATGATCACCGGAATCCGGGCGGCGTTGACGACGGCGGTGCTGACTGAGCCCAGCAGCATGCCGGGGAAGCCGCCACGGCCGTGGCTGCCGACCACCAGCAGCTGAGCCTTCTCGGCTTGCTTGAGCAGCCTTAGTGCGGGCTGGTCACACACCACGTCCTTGTGGACGACAACGTCGGGATAGCGGTCGGTCCACCCGCACAGACGCTCGGCGAGTAGTTCTTCCTCTTGCACCTGGATGTTGCACCACTCGATGGGGGCCCACCCGACGCGCGCAATGCCCAGGGAGTTCATATCGCTCCAGGCATGCAGGGCCACTAGGTCAACACCCCGTCGGGAGGCTTCGTCGAAAGCGATTTCCGCTGCCAGCTCTGAGGTCGGTGAGCCGTCGATGCCGACGACCACTGGTGCATTCGGAGAAGGTGTCGGCGACGGCTCGTCGTGATGGATTACTGCGACCGGGCAGTGCGCATACTGGACCGCCCCTGCGCTAATCGAGCCGAGCAGAACCTGCGCGACCCTACCGTGACCGCGACAGCCCACCACGAGCATTTCGGCGTGCTTGGACAATTCGACTAAGGCCGGCACCGTCGGCTCATGCAACACCTCGCTGCTGATCAGTTCTGCGTGCGAAGGGGCGGCAGCGACGGCGGTCGAGTGCGCCAAACCGACAGCCTCGGCTGCCTGCTCTTCCTGGAGTGCGGAGTAGTCATCCGGTATCGGTACGCCCGACCAACCCTGGGTAGTACCTGTGACGATGGGCGCGACAACGTGGACGATTTTCAATGCGACATTGCGCATCTCCGCGTCCCGCGCCCCCCACTGCACCGCTTCCAGCGAGGCCGGTGACCCGTCGACGCCGACGATGATTCCCTGGTGATGTTGATGTGCTGACATGGTGCCCCCGAAGTTATCGGCTGAGAAATCAGCTCGTACTACCGAGAGTAGATCTCGCTATGGCTCTTGGCCATAGGCTTGCGGGCAAGAACCTGGACGACTGCGCCCTGGCCTGTATGGAGACGGCCCTCGCGGATATCGCGGAGGACATCAGCTGCGTATTCCAATTCCAAGCCCGCCAGTTCCACCCGTAATCCGTTGAGGTTCATCATCATCTCGGTGGCGGGTGGTCCGCCGGTCCCGTACTGCAGTTGCTCCGGCCGATAAGCCTCAAGTAAGAAAACGCCCCCCGACCGCAATCCGCTCACGACCTTGCGATGGAGGTGGCGGCGTGCCTGGGCAGGCATGTGAGCGAAGATCGAAACGATACCGTCCCAGGCTTCTGGCTCGATGTGAAAGTCGGCCAGGTCCGCCACGATGGTGGCGATATTGACGCCACGTTCGGCGGCGAGCTTGTGCGCCTTCGCAAGCCCGACGGACGACTGATCAACGGCGGTGACGTCGAATCCCCGCTCAGCGAGAAAGACCGCATTGCGTCCCTCTCCTTCGGCCAGACACAGGATCCGTCTCTTCGGCAATTGGTCGACGTGGCTCTGCAAGAAGTCGTTCGCCGAAGTCCCGTAGACATAGTCGTCACCTTGGTAGCGCTCGTCCCACATGAGATTCACCATCACTTCCTAGGGCCGAAGCCATCGACCTATGTGCTCGGGCGCAATCAGTTTGCCATCGCCGCAACGGGTTCCGCGATATGTATCGTTCCTGTCGAGGCCTATCCCGAAAACGAGTTTCACTTCGGAGTTCTACAAGTCTGTGACGACGAAAATGCCATGGGCCGATAGCTAGGCGGGTGCTGAGGCTCCGAAGAACGAGGCGCCTGGTGGCGTTGTTTGGCGCGGATATGCCGCGTATCGGAGCGAAACAACGCTAAACAGTTGCCGTTTAATTGCCGTTTATTACAGGATTTTGACAGCGGCGCTGAACTGCGGATTCACCGAAATCACCTGTTTAACCAGCGGAAAGCTTTTGCTACTTTTGGCCCACCGTATCCAGCAACAACGCGTGCGCAATTATCCGTTGGTCGCGGGTTCGAGCCCCGCCCGCCCCACAAGTCCTTTGTACTGCCTATCTCGATACTTCACAGTTACAGCCGGTTGATTCTCGAACTCCAGTGACGCGGCGCCGCTGCGGCCTGGTTAGTACGCCACCCCAGACGTGCCGTTCCCCACCACAAGGGTGTTGATGACGGTGTTGGTTGCCGTATCGATCGCCGTCACTGAGTTCACACCAATCGGGGTTTCGCCGTGGTAGTACTCGCCGTTGTAGTTGGCGGTGTAGACGAATCTGCCATCGGGGCTGACGGACATCGCGCACGGGTTGGTGCCGACCGGGATCGTCGCGATGACGTCGTCGGAGGCAGTGCTGATCACCGAGACGGTGTTGGAGTCCGCGTTGGCAACGTAGACGTACCGGCCGTCCGGGGTGATCGCCACCGCGTCCGGTGAGAGCCCGACGTCAATGAGATCGATGGCGGTGTTAGTGACGGTGTCAATCACCGATACAGAGCCTGGGCCGGGAACGTATTCCGGGCTTGTGTTGAAGTTGGTGACGTAGAGATAGCGGCCATCGGGGGTGATCGCCGCGTCATACGGTTGATTCCCCAGGCCGGTGATGGTGCCGATGATCGTATTGGTGGCGGTCGACACCACCGCCACCCCGCCGTTGAAGTTCGGCACGTACAGGGTCTTGCCATCGGGGCTCACCACCACGGCACACGGGCCATCGAATCCCGAGATGGTAGAGGTGACCTGATTGGTCGCGGTGCTGATAACCGACACGGTGTTGGTTTGGTAATTCGAGCTGTACAGCGTTTCGCCATTGGGGCTGACCGCCAGAAAATACGGCGAGGGGCCGACGGTGATTGTGGCGGTGACGGTTCCGCTAACAGTGGAAATTACCGACACCGTTCCGGGGGCCTGCGGTGTCAGGAGCGCACCAGCCCCGTTGGGAACGTAAACGAAGCGGCGATCGAGGCTGGTCTTCAGGGAGCCGGGCCCGAGGCCGACCACGATATTGGCCAGCACGGTGCCCGTGTTCGGGTTGACCACTGAGACATAGGCACTATCGGCGCTGGAGACGTAAAGATAACCGGGAACACCGGTGTTCCCGGTCGCTCCATCAGCCCCGGGACGGCCCAATAACCCGCCCCGACCGCCGGTCCCGCCGGCGCCACCCGTTCCACCCACGGCACCTGCACCACCGTCGCCGCCGGTGCCGCCTGCGCCGCCGCTTCCGCCTCTACCGAACAGCGACAACCAGCCCGCACCTCCACCGGCCCCTCCTTCGCCGCCGGGACCTCCCGGACCATCGTTCCCCCCAGGGATGCCTGTGCCGCCCGCGCCGCCGGCCCCTCCTTCGCCGAAGAACAGTCCGCCCATTCCTCCGGCACCGCCTTTGCCGCCGATCTGGCCGCTGCCGCCGATACCGCCGTTGCCGAACCAGCCCGCCGCACCGCCATCGCCGCCGGCATAACCGCCGCCGCCGTTGCCGATCAGGCCGCCCTGGCCCCCGACACACGACCCGCGGGTGCACACCCCGCCGTACTTGGTCCAGGTGTAGCCGTTGCCCAGCAGAATGCCCGCGTTCGGATGATCCTCTGTGCCGTTGCCGACAAAGATCCGCAGGATGCTGCCGGGTTGCCAGGCTGTCGCATTGGCACTTGGCGCAGCCGCCTGGGCCGCACCTGGGTGCAGGCCGGCTGGCTCGCCGGTACTGGTAGCTACCGGGGCAGCCGGGCGGCCCGGCCCGCCCAACTCGCGGCGACTGGCGGCCAGAACCGACAACGCCCACGTCGCCGCCGCCGGGCCATCGCCGTTGTCGCCCGAATCCAACCCGGACGCCAACGCCGCACCTACGCCGTTGATCGCGGTGGCCGCAGCCACCACCGGGCCGATGCCGGCCGCCGAACCCGACCCCGACGGCGCGGGTGCGGCTTCCGAGGATTCCGGCCCCGGGGATTGCGCGACAACAGATTCCGCACCGATAGAAGACACATCCGGTCCGCTCAAGACCGAGGTCGCCGGAATGGGCACCGCCGGGGCCACGGGCCTTGCGAGACGATTACCGGGCGTGGGCGTCGCGGCCGCAGCGGGGACAGAAGCCGACATCGGATCTACCAAACCGCCGCGCAACGACCGCACTGAGGAACCACCCGCACCATCCTCGACACCGCGGCCATCCACAGCCGACCTCAATGACGGCGGCGTACGCACCCCACCCCGCACACCCGGACGCGCACCGCGTACCGCACCCGCCGCCGCCGACGACCAATCCCCAACCTCCGATTGCGAAGACACCGCCGCCGAAGCCCCCGCAGAACCCTCAGAACCTCCCCGATCGGCATAGGCCACCGGCACCGATGCCATCGCCGCACCCACACCCAACGCCACCGCCAATGTCCCGACCCGGCCCACGAAACGGGCTCCGCGGATCACACCAGACCCGCGATGGGCACTAGACATCAGCGGCTCCTCAACATCCCCGGGACGACCAGTCAACGCGACCAGTGCGATGGAAGCATCGTAAACACCCCATCCCCGACGACAGCATCCGTTTACCTGCGTCGTCCACGGTCAGGTGCACACGCGTGCGGTGCCCTTAGGGAAGCTGGCGCTGTTTCCGCCGACCTCGCCAGGGCCGTTGCCGCCATTCCCGTCGGTGCAGCCGGTGCCACGCCCTTCGCTACAGAACACCGGCGACTACCGTGCATGCCATGGTTGTCGTCGTCGTGGGAGCAGGGCTGAGCGGGCTCGCCGCCGCGCGTCACCTCACCCGGCACGGTGTTCAGGTCACGGTTCTCGAAGCGTCTGACGCCGTGGGCGGACGGGTGCGCACCGATGTCATCGATGGTTACCGCCTCGATCGTGGCTTCCAGCTCTACAACCCGGCCTACCCCGAGGGCGCCCGAGTTCTGGATCACGACGCACTTAATCTGAGGCCGTTCCTGGCGGGCGCGCGCATCGTCGTCGATCGGGGTGGGCGCCGGGTGATGCGGGTCGCGGATCCACGTCGCGCGCCCTCGTGGGCGCTCCCGTCGCTCATGGCGCGGATCGGCTCACCGGTCTCGACGGCACGCTTCGGCGCCTATGCCCTCTCCCGGGCCGTCAGGTCGGTGTCATCCCTGCACGGCGATCCCGATGTCACCAGCGCCGAGGCGCTACGCCGGGCGGGCGTTGATGACACCCTGATGGAGCGGGTGTTGCGCCCGT
>SYAA01000222.1 GCA_005789055.1 Actinomycetota bacterium | reverse complement strand
GCAACTGCAGGGATTGCACCTCGACGCCGACGATCGTGTGTCGGGCCCGGGCGATCCGCTTGATCGACGCCCACAGGGAATCCTCGCCGAGGAACGCGGTTGCGGTCGAGGTCCGGCCATCGCGATGGCGATAGGCCAGCCGCAGGGGTTGCACCGGCCGACCGGTGTCAACGGCCGCCTGGAACATTGCCGGCCGGAACGGCCCCGAATCAGGACCACACCAGGTGGTGCCCTCGGGGAACGCGACGACAGTGCCTCCGGCCCGCAACCGCTGGGCCACTGCGCCCACCACGTCGGGCAGCAGTCGCAGACTGCCGCGTTCGATCGGGATGATGTTCATCAGTCGTACGGCAATGCCCAGGCCCGGCCAGTCGACGAGATCGGCGCGGGCGACGAAAGAACCCGGAATCACCGCCCCGATCGCGAACACATCCACCCACGACACATGGTTGCTCACCACAAGAACACCGGGCACGTTGCGGATCGGGTTGCCGGACAGGGTGATTCGAACGCCGAGACAGCGCAACATCATCCGGCAGTACAGTCGCTGGACATGCTGCCGCCCGGGCAGCGGTATCGCCAGCACCAGCAGCGTGGGAAACACCACCAGCGCCGATGCCAGCCGGCGGGCAACCCGAATACCTTCCAGCATTCGGTGCCCCGGTTGGTCGAGTCCCGCGCTGACGCAGGTCTGATTACACCCGGTCTTGGGAAGCCATGCGTGCTCGACGGTGTCCATCAGGCGCTGACCTCTGCGGCGGCCGATGCCGATCGCAGCCGGTTGAGGTAACGCACATCGGCCTCCCGCTTGCTCAACAGGGCCGGGAAGTCACCGACCCCGAACTCAGGATCATGGGCGGGGTCGCCGCAGATCCGGGCCCCCAGTCGCAGATAGCCGCGCATCAGTGGTGGCAGCACCGGCCGGGCCGGCGGTTCGATCTGGTCCAGGCCCAGACCATCGAGCACCACCGGGCGATAGGGCACGACGATGTGTTCGGGCGGTGCCCAGTGCCGGCTGCGAACAACGTCGCGCACCCCGCGCAGGTCGCTGCCCGGGGTGCCGGTGCCGTGCGTGGGCACTGAGACGCAGCCGATGACGTAGTCGTAGCCGCAGCGATCCAGGTAGGCGAGGATGCCGGACCACATCATCAGCACCACCGCACCGTTGCGATGATCACTGCGGACCACCGCGCGGCCCATCTCCACCATTGCCGGTCGCAGCGCGTCGAGGGCACTGACTTCGAACTCGGTGGCGGTGTAGAGACCGCCGGCGGCGATGGCGCCCGGCGGCGGCAGCATCCGGTAGCAGCCGACGATCGCGTCGGCATCGTCATCTCGTACCAGGATGTGGTCGCAGAATTCGTCGAACCGGTCGGCGTCGACACCGCTGTCGTTGGTGAGGGCGAAACCCGGTTCGGTGGAGAAGACCTCGTAGCGCAGCCGTTGGGCGGCATCGATGTGAACGGAATCGTTGGTCAGAAGCAACGTGTAACGCGGGCCGGCGGAGCGGCGGGTCTCGGCGTGGTCGGGGGCTATGAGTACAGATGCAGTGCTCATAGCGGTCACGGTCGCGGCGCCGTCTATCGAAATGCCTACGGGCGGGTGTTGTGTCGATGTACAGCGCGTGACGATTCAACGCAAAAGCCCCCGAAACACTTTCGTGTTCGGGGGCTTTTGGACGTTCAGGGGGCCTTTGGGGCGCCCAGGGAGTTACCCCTTACGGGCCTTGACAGCCTCGGCCAACTGCGGTGCCACGGCGAAGAGGTCGCCGACGATTCCATAATCGGAGATCTCGAAGATCGGTGCCTCCTCGTCCTTGTTCACCGCGACGATGGTCTTGGAGGTCTGCATACCGGCCCGGTGCTGGATCGCTCCGGAGATACCGAGCGCGACATACAGCTGGGGCGATACCGTCTTGCCGGTCTGGCCCACCTGGAACTGCCCGGGGTAGTAGCCGGAATCGACCGCCGCACGCGAGGCGCCGACCGCACCGCCCATCGAGTCAGCGAGTTCCTCGACGACGCTGAACTTCTCAGCGCTGCCGACACCGCGCCCGCCAGCCACCACGATGGCGGCCTCGGTCAGTTCGGGGCGGTCGCCGGCGACCGCGGGCTGGCGCGAGATGACGCGGGTGGCATTCGCCGCCGGTTCGGGCACCGCCACGCTGACCTGTTCGCCAGCAGCCGCTGCGGGTGCGGCCTCGATCGCACCGGGACGCACGGTGATCACCGGCGACGCGGTTTCGGATTTCGCCTCGACGGTGAACGCGCCACCAAAGATGGAATGGATCGCGGTGCCGTCGGGCTTGATCTCGACGACGTCGGCGAGCAGACCGGAGCCGATCCGGGCGGCGAGCAGACCCGCGATCTCCTTGCCGTCAGCGGTGGCAGGCACCAGAACCGCAGCCGGACTTGACGATTCGACAAGAGATTCAAGTACGTCCACGAACGGGGTGATCAGATAGTTGTCCACCACATCGGATTCGGCGACATAGATCTTGGCGGCACCGGCCGCTTTGAGATCCTCCACCAACGGCGCCGCGGTGCCGGGGCCACCGATGACCACAGCGGACGGCTCACCGAGTGCGCGGGCGGCGGTGAGAAGTTCAGCGGTGACCTTCTTCATCGCGCCATCGGAGTGCTCGACGAGCACAAGTACTTCAGCCATAGCGGTTCACAATCTCCTGTCGAAGGGGTACTGGATGATCCGTACTAGATGATCGGGGTGGCTAGATGATTTTCTGCGCTACCAGATATTCGGCGATCTTGGTGCCGCCGTCGCCCTCGTCGCTGACCTTCTCGCCGGCGCTCTTGGCGGGCCGCGGCGCCGCCGAACTGACCTTCGAGTTGGCGTTGGCCAGGCCGACGTCTTCGGCCAAGACACCGATGTCGTCGAGGGTGAGGGTACGAACCTCTTTCTTCTTGGCGGCCATGATGCCCTTGAAGGACGGGAAGCGCGGCTCGTTGATCTTCTCGTGAACGCTGACCACGGCCGGCAGGGTGGCCTCCAGGGTCTGCTGGCCCTCGTCGGTCTCGCGCAGTCCGGTGATCTTGCCGCCCTCGACGGTGAAGTCCCGCATGTGCGTCAGTTGAGGCACTCCGAG
>SYAA01000221.1 GCA_005789055.1 Actinomycetota bacterium | reverse complement strand
TCGACTTCGACGGGGGTGACGGCCGGTCACCGTTCATGGCTGAGGGCAGCGATGTGGCGCTGGGACGCACCGCAGTTCCGGTCACCATGGCCGATCTGCTCGCACACTCCGACGGGATGCTCAAGCAGATCGACACGGACAAACTTAATCTGATTAAGAAGGAACTCAGCCTCTCCAAGGACGGGCCGCAGAAGCTCAGCGACATCGTCGAGGGCGGCACCTTCCTTTTGTCCGCACTCGACGGCGTCCTGCCCCAGACCACCAGCCTGCTCAATACCACCCGGGTCGCCCTGCAGTTGGTGGCCGACAAGAACGAGGGTATGACGGTCGCCGCTGCGAACCTCGACGAGGTGTTCGGCGGGGTGAGCCAGATGACTGGCGGCTTCCGGGTGCTGACGGAACAGGCACCTAAGTCCCTGGCCGAAATCGACACCCTGATCGCCGACAACTCCGACACCATGGTGAGTTTGCTGGGCGACCTGACTACTCTCAGCGAGTTGTTGTACCTGCGCGTGCCGGCGCTCAACGCGCTCTTCCCCTCCTACCGCGGTTCGGTGCTCGACTCCTTCAGCGGCATCCTTCACGACAACGGTTTCTGGCTCACCGTTGATTTCTACCCGCGGTACAGCTGCGACTACGGCACGCCGCGACGCCCGCCGTCAACGGCGCACTATCCCGAGCCTTTCCTGTACACCTACTGCCTGGACGACGATCCCGCCGTTCTGATCCGCGGCGCCAAGAACGCGCCGCGGCCGGCTGGGGATGACACAGCCGGGCCGCCGCCGGGTGCCGATCTGGGTAAGCAGACCGACCCCGAGCCGCAGGGCAGGTACTCCGTCCAGACTCCCTACGGCGGCCCGATTCTGCCGGTCGAACCGCCCAGTTGAGTCCTCATGAGGAGTGATAGACGAGGATGCCAATCATGACCGATGACACAGCCGTCACCGAAGACGCGGCGGACGAGAGTGCGACCGGGACCGACGTCGATGCGCTGGAGAGCGACGAGGCCCAAAGCGAGGAGGCCCAGAGCGACGAGGCCCAAAGCGAGGAGGCCCAAAGCGAGGAGGCCCAGAGCGACGAGGCCCAAAGCGAGGAGGCCCAGAGCGACGAGGTCGCCGAGCCGAAACGCAGGCTTCCGAGCCCACGGGTCGTCGCGGCCGTGGCGGCCGTTGCCGGGCTGCTGGCCGGCACCGGCGTTTTCGGCTGGCAGGTGTGGCAGGCCCGCCAGATTGACCATGCTGGTCAGGAGGCCCAGCGCATGGCGGTGAGCTACGCGCAGGTGCTCACCAGCATCGACTCCAACAACGTGGATGAGAACTTCAAGGAGGTTCTTGACGGGGCCACCGGTGAGTTCAAGGACATGTACTCGCAGTCCAGTATCGAACTTCGGCAGCTGCTGATCGAGAACAAGGCGACGGCGCACGGGGTGGTCATCGACTCGGCGGTGCAGTCGGTGTCCAAGGACAGGGCAGTGGTTCTGCTGTTCGTCGACCAGTCGGTGGCCAACACCAAGCTGCCTGACCCGCGGATCGACCGCAGCCGGATGAAGATGACCCTGGAGAAGGTCGACGGCCGTTGGCGTGCAAGCAAAGTCGAACTGCCTTAGTGGGGCGGCGCTGATGAGGGCTGCGTCGTGGATGGGCGGACTGGCCGGTGCGGTGATCACCGCAGCGGCCTCCCTGACTACCGCGCCCGGCGCTTCGGCGTCCCCGGCCGGGTTCTGTGACCAGATCGGTGGCCAATGGAACGGGCAGTACTGCCATGCCTCGGTGAAGTCTGAGCGCCTCGCGGTCCGGGAGATTAATATCGCGATTCCCGGCGAGCTCGACAACCCCGCCATGGGCAAGGTGATCGGCGACTACCTCAGCGCGCTGATGAACAACTGGCGCTCGGCCTCGGCGAGGATGGTCGCAGACAGTTGGGGCGATGCAAACTTTGAGACGTTCCAGCGCGGGAACCTGCGCACGGTGGTGTTCCACGAGAACTATCACGCCGAGGGCACGGCCCTGAATAATGCCTACCGCACCTTCACCTTTGATCTGGCCTCCGGACGCCAACTGCAGCTTGCGGACGTGGTGGATCCGGCGGCAGTTCCAGCGCTGGGCGCTCCCTTCATCCAGGCCGCGCTCGACCAGGCCCCGCCGCCGCACGATCCGGGCACGTATCCCTTCATCGCGGACCGATGGACGCCGGACAAGGTGTACTCCGGTGGATACAACGCCTGGGCGCTCACTCCGACCGAACTGATCCTGTACATGCCCGACTATCCCGTCGCCCGGGATGCGCCGATTGACTTCACTCCGGGCGCGCTGCTGTGGTCGATGGATGGCGGAACGGTACAGCCGCACATTCCGCTGAGCGTCCTTGCCCCGGCTCTTCGCCCGGGGATCTGACCTCGTGCCCATGGCAATGGGGCCGCGCGACGAGTAGAGGTCCAGCTACCCGGACTCCACCACGGGTCTGCGCTGGGCGTTGGCGGCGTTCGGGGGATCAGCGTTGCTGATACTCATCGTCGAGCCGATGACGGGAATCGAACCCGCGTATTCAGCTTGGGAAGCTGATGTTCTGCCATTGAACTACATCGGCATGTGTCGCTAGAGAATAGCAACCCGTACCCGCTGCTCACCAAGCATCGCCGCGGATCCCCGTTCCGGCCTATACGCTCGCAGGCGTGCTGCTCTCCGACCGCGACATCCGCGCTGAGATCGCCTCTGGGCGGCTCGGCATCGACCCGTTCGACGACACCCTGGTACAGCCGTCGAGCGTGGATGTGCGCCTGGACAACCTGTTCCGGGTGTTCAATAACACCCGCTACACCCACATCGACCCGGCCCAGCAGCAGGATGAGCTCACCAGCTTGGTGCAGCCGGTCGACGGGGAGCCCTTCGTGCTGCACCCGGGGGAGTTCGTGCTGGGCTCCACCCTCGAATGCTGCACGCTGCCCGACGATCTGGCTGGTCGGCTCGAGGGGAAGTCCTCGCTGGGACGGCTCGGGTTGCTGACTCATTCGACCGCGGGTTTCATCGATCCCGGCTTCTCCGGGCACATCACCCTGGAGTTGTCGAACGTGGCCAACCTGCCGATCACGCTGTGGCCGGGCATGAAGATCGGTCAGTTGTGCCTGCTACGGCTGACCAGCCCGGCCGAACACCCCTACGGTAGCGCCGCGGTCGGGTCCAAGTACCAGGGCCAGCGGGGCCCCACCCCGTCGCGGTCCTACCAGAACTTCATTCGGACCTCCGGATCGCTGTAACGACAGCCCCGGCTTCGGCGATGAACCGTTAGCGGTTCAACCAACGGAGGGGCACGTGGACGTCGTTCTCGGTGTGTCGATGACACCTACGACAGTTCGGATGGTGCTGGTCGAGGGTGAGGACGCCCACGGAGCCACCGTCGACCACCGCTGTTTCGACCTCACCACCGATGACGCGGCCGCGTCGGCGCTCGCCGGCATCCTGGGCACCAGGGACAGCGCATCCGAGGGCGGCCATCGGATCACCGCCACCGGGGTGGTCTGGACTGATCCCGTCGCCGCCGCCCGGCTGAAAAGTGTGCTGCGGGCCGCCAGCATCGACGATGTCATCCTGGTATCCGAACTGCACGCCGCAGGTGCGCTGGCGCAGGCAATCGGGCAGGCGGCCCGTTACGCACACACCGCGCTGATGTTCCTTGAACGCGACACCGCCACGCTGGCGGTGGTGCGAGCCGCCGACGGAGCGGTGGTCAAAGTTGCCAGTCGCAGTCTGCACGTCCCCGACGCTGCGGCCGAACTGCAGACGATGGTGGTCGGTCTCGAGCGACTTCCCACCCCGCCCCAGGCACTGTTCATGGTGGGTTCCGGTGTCGATGTCGAGGCGCTGACAACACTTGTCGCCGTCGGAACGACGCTGCCGGTACATATTCCCGAGGACGCCGCATTGGCATTGGCCCGGGGCGCGGCACTGGCCGCGGTCAACGCCCCCCGATACGACGCCAGCACCGTCGGCCTGGCACCGAACGACGTCACCGTCGGCTTGGCTGCCCACGATGACACCTCGACGGTCGCCGGGATCATCACCCAGCAAGCCGCCATCGGGTACATGGCGCCGCGGGGTTACAGCGCAGTGCCCGACGAACCGTCCAGTGCGGATCCCATCGAATCCCTGGCCGACCTCACCGAGATGGCCGTGGATTCCGAACTTGATCGGGACCCGTTTTTGCGCGTCGGTAGCGCGTTGCTGTCGCTGTTCGTCATCGGAGTGTTCGCGCTGGTGGCGTCGCTGGTAATCACCATCCGACCCGCCGCCGATCAACCGGTCGACCCCGACCAGAGTGCGGCAGTATCCAGTGTCCAGCCGC
>SYAA01000220.1 GCA_005789055.1 Actinomycetota bacterium | reverse complement strand
GAAGGCGAGTCGGCAACCTTCACCACCGCACTGCTCGCTGGCGAGCATGCCGGACGGGATGCGGAAGTGACCGTGACGGTGAAGTCGATCAAGGAGCGGGAACTTCCGGAACCGGATGACGAATTCGCCCAGTTGGCAAGTGAATTCGACACTGTCACCCAACTTCGGGACAATCTCACGGAGCAGGTGCGCCGCGTCAAACGTATCCATCAGGCGGAGAAGATCCGAGATCAGGCCCTGGAAACGTTGCTCGAACTCGTCGAGGTGCCGCTACCGCAGGCCATCGTTGCCGCCCAGGTCGACACGGCACTGCACAACGCGATTCACCCGCTCGATCATGATGATGCGAAGTTCGCCGAAGCGCTTGAAGCCCAGGGCAGCTCCCGGGAGAAGTTCGATACCGAAAATCGTGAGGCGGCCGAGAAGGCCGTCAAGACCCAACTGCTGATGGACGCGATCTCCGATGAACTCGAGATCCAGGTGGGCGAAAACGATCTGAGCGAGCGACTGGTGCTGATGTCGCGCCAGTACGGCGTCGAACCCCAGCAGCTCGTCCAACTGCTGCAGCAGAACAATCAGCTGCCTGCGGTGTTCGCTGACGTTCGCCGTGGCCTGGCCGTAGCGGCGGTTGTTGAAGCGGCCACCGTCACCGATACCGACGGCAACGTGGTCGACACCAGCGAGTTCTTCGGCCCGCCGGCGGGATCCGATTCGGCATCCGAGGACCAGGGGGCCCTGGGCGATGACCAGCAGGCCGACCCGGACGAGTAACGCCGACAGCGAAAGAGTGCCGCGCGGTGAAGTCCGCGGGCGCAGGGTTGGTTAGGGTCGGGTAGAACCGGTAGAGGGCACCTCGGGGCACAACGGATTTCTCAACGTTCGGAAAGTAGGTATCAGGTCGTGACTCACATGCGTTCCGGTGCGATAGGGCTGAACCTGTCCGACTCGGTCTATGAGCGCCTGCTCGCCGAGCGCATCATCTTCCTCGGCTCGCAGGTCGATGACGACATCGCCAACCGACTGTGCGCCCAGATCCTCCTGTTGGCGGCTGAAGACCCGACCAAGGACATCTCGCTGTACATCAACTCCCCGGGCGGCTCGATCAGTGCCGGGATGGCGATCTACGACACCATGGTGCTCGCGCCCTGCGACGTCGCGACGTATGCGATGGGCATGGCCGCGTCAATGGGGGAGTTTCTGCTGGCGGCCGGAACCAAGGGCAAGCGTTACGCACTCCCGCACGCCCGAATCCTGATGCACCAGCCTCTCGGCGGTATCACCGGCGGTGCCACCGATATCGCGATTCAGGCCGAGCAGTTCGCGGTGATCAAGAAGGAGATGTTCCGCCTCAACGCCGAATTCACCGGTCAACCACTCGAACGCATCGAAGCTGACTCCGATCGCGACCGCTGGTTCACCGCAGCCGAGGCCCTCGAATACGGCTTCGTCGACCACATCATCACCCGCGCGCACTTCAATGGAGCTTCCAATGTTTGATCCCATCGGGACTGCCCACACCGACCCCCGGCTGGCACCGCAGGCACGTTACATTCTGCCCTCGTTCATCGAGCACTCCAGTTGGGGCGTCAAGGAATCCAACCCGTACAACAAGCTCTTCGAGGAACGGATCATCTTCCTCGGCGTTCAGGTGGACGACGCGTCGGCCAACGACATCATGGCCCAATTGCTGGTGCTCGAGTCGCTGGATCCCGACCGCGATATCACCATGTACATCAACTCGCCGGGCGGCTCGTTCACCTCGCTGATGGCGATCTACGACACCATGCAGTACGTGCGCGCCGACATCCAGACCGTGTGCCTGGGCCAGGCCGCCTCCGCGGCGGCGGTGCTGCTGGCGGCCGGATCTCCGGGCAAACGACTGGCGCTGCCGAATGCGCGGATTCTCATCCATCAGCCCTCGCTGTCCGGGGTCATCCAGGGCCAGTTCTCCGACCTGGAGATTCAGGCCGCCGAGATCGAACGGATGCGCACCCTGATGGAGGAGACCCTGGCCCGCCACACCGGCAAGGATGCCGCGGTCATTCGCAAGGACACCGACCGCGACAAGATCCTCACCGCTGCCGATGCCAAGGACTACGGAATCATCGACACGGTGCTGGAGTACCGGAAGTTGTCCGCGCTGAAGTCCTGACCCGGCTCTCGTGCGGGTAACGGCCGCGACACGCCAAGGGCACAGTGGCGCGCGCCACACCGGTCTGCACCGTCTGAGGGGATATGTTCTCCCCGTAAGTACGACTGACCACTGAATACCATCGACGCTATTCGCCTTTATCGGTCGCATCGTTGCCGAGATAACGGGTAGCGTCGAAAAGACCGCTGACAGACGGCTCGATAGACCGGCGATACCGACGGCGAAGGAAGTAGGGCACACCCACCATGGCGCGTATCGGAGATGGCGGTGACCTGCTGAAATGTTCGTTCTGTGGGAAGAGTAAAAAGCAGGTTAAAAAGCTCATCGTGGGTCCGGGCGTGTACATCTGTGAT
>SYAA01000219.1 GCA_005789055.1 Actinomycetota bacterium | reverse complement strand
GGTCCCGCACCGGGCCGAACTCGCCGTCGGTGCGGTGGTCGCGACACTCGCCGCGGTGGCCGACGTCCGCGGCGCGATCGGCTTCTCGTCTTTTGCGGTGCTGATCTACTACGGGATCGCCAATGCGGCCGCGGTGACCCTGGGTCGGCGGACGGTGCCGATGGCGGGTCTGGCGGGCTGCCTGCTGCTGGCGGTCTTCCTGCCGATCGGTTCGGTACTCGCCGGCACCGCGGTGATCGTCCTCGGCGCGGCGATCTACTCAGTGCGCCGTTCGCGGTAGGCCTTCACCGCCGTTGGCAGTGTCGCGAAGATTCGGTCTGTGCCGATCTTGTCCAGCAGGCCCGCGGCGTCGAGCGCATCGCGCAGGTGCCAGGTGACCCGAGCCATCGCAAACTCGATACCTCGGCTGTTGAGGTCCTGCCGCAACGAGTCGACCGCGTCGAGTGCGGTGAGGTCGACCTCGACGTTGGCCTCGGCGTTGAGGACGAACCACTCCACCGGATCCGGGTTGGCGTCGACGGCCGCGATGGCGCGACTGCGGAAGTCCTCGGCATTGGCGAAGAACAGCGGTGCGTCGTAGCGGTAGATCAACAGGCCGGGTTCCAGTTGCGCGTGCGGGTAATCCTCGATGTCGTGCATACCGGCCACCCCGGGAACGAAGCCGAGCACGCTGTCATGCGGGCGGGCCACCCGGCGCAACAGATCCAGGATCGACAGAGCGACCGCGGCGAGCACCCCGTAAAGCACACCCAAGCTCAGCACCGCCACCGCCGTGAGCAGAGCGAGAATCAACTCGCTGCGGCGAAAACTCGCCAGCCGCCGAAAGCCGGCGATATCGATCAGTCGCACTGCCGCGTAGACCACTAGAGCCGCCAGTGCTGCGGTCGGGAAACTGGCGAGCAGTCCGTGCGCGAACAGCAGGACGGCAACCAGCAGACTCATCGCCACCAGGGAGTACATCTGGGTGCGAGCGCCGACCATTTCTCCCAGCGCCGTCCGGCTCGCGCTGGAACTCACCGGAAAGCCATGGCACACAGCGGATCCGACATTGCACAGGCCTAGTGCGCGCAGCTCCGCATTGGCGTCGATGGTCTCACCCTTGCGGGCGGCGAATACGCGGGCGTTGAGGACACTGTCAGAGAACGCGACGAGGGCGACACCACCGGATGCGGCGATCAGGACACCCAGGTCGGAAATGGACACCCCGCTGAGTCCTAATGCAGGCAGGCCGGAGGGCACCTCGCCGACGACCTCGATGCCGTGGCGGTTCAGCGAGAACACCGCCACCGCCGCCGACGCAAGCACCACGACGATGAACGGCCCCGGTGCACGGGGGAGCAGTCGGGTGAAGCCGACCAGTGCTACGAGAACCACCGCCGAGAATGCCAGCGTCGGCCAGTGCACGTCCGGTAATGCCGCGGCCAGGGAGCGCAGTTGGGACACGATCCCGTCGCCGGTGACCTGGGTACCGGTCAGCGTTCCGAGTTGGCCGGCCACCATGATCAGCGCGACCCCGGTCATGTAGCCGATCAGAACCGGCCTCGACAGCAGATCGGCGAGGAATCCCAGGCGCAGCAATCCGCCGGCCAGGCAGACCGCACCGACCAGCACGGCCAACATTGCCGCCAGCGCCGCATAACGGCCACTGTCCCCCGCTGCCAGGGGCGCCAGTGCCGCCGCGGTCATCAACGCGGTCGAGGACTCCGGACCGGCGGAGAGGTAGCGCGAAGATCCCATCAGCGCGTAGATCACCAACGGCAGCAGCGACGCCCACAACCCCGCCACCGGTGACAGTCCCGCGACGGTGGCATACGCCATGGCCTGCGGAACGAGGTAGGTCGCCACAGTCAGGCCGGCCATGACATCGCCGCGCAGCCAGGATCGCCGGTAGCCGAGGAACTGCGCCAGTCCGGGCGTCGCCGCGGCCAGGTGCAGTTGGTCCCTCACGGTTCCGCGACGAGGACGTGTCGGGTGCGATCCTCGCGGGCCGGCATCCCGTTGCGGCCGTCCAGATCCTGCGCGTACACCCCGACCGCGTAGGCGACCCCGCCGCCGTTGATCCCCAGCGCCGCCCGGTCGACATTGCCCAGGGTGTCTGCGGCGGTGTGGTAATTCGGGTCGAACGGAGCGTCGGCCGTGCCGTCCCACAGTTCGGCTTCGTCGGCGGTCATCTTCTCCTCGGCGCCGGTGAACAAGCCGCCTGCTGGGATGCCCGCCCGGGTGAATCCGTCGTAATCGGACCGGCCGTCGAACGTGGTGTCCGCGGCGGTCTTGCCGACCGAGTCCAGGTACTCCGCCAGCGTCCGTTCGATCCCGGGCGAGCCCTCGGGGATCCGGGGTGGGCTCTGATCGCGGTCCAGGGCGGTCGACTGGTCGCCGTCGTAGGTGAAGTAGCCCGGGTTCGGCGAGCCGACCATGTCGAAGTTCAGGTACAGCGCGATGTTCTTGAGTTCCTCGACGTCGAGGGACTCGAGGTATTTCCGGGATCCGACGATGCCGAGTTCCTCGGCCCCCCAGAACCCGAACCGTACGGCGTGCCGCACATCCGGCGCACTTCCGAGTTGCACGGCCGTCTCCAAGATCGCGGCCACCCCGGAGCCGTTGTCGTTGATGCCGGGCCCGTCAGCGACGCTGTCGAGGTGCGCGCCGACCATCACCACGTCCTGCGTCGAACCTGTGGTGGTCTGGGCGATCACGTTTCGGACATCGATACTCGTGGTGCTGGCGGCCAGCACAACGGTGGCCGGGCCGGGTGCCGCGCGCAATCGGGCGCCGTCGGCCTTGCTCACGCTGATCACCGGGATCGTCACCTCGGTGTCCGACCCGAGGGTGCCGCCCATCTTCTCCTCGTCGACATTGTTGGCGACGACCATCGCCACCGCCCCGAGTTTGGCGGCGACGGCCTGCTTCTCGGCGAAGGGACAACTGCCGCGGTCGACCAGCACCACCGCACCTCTGACCGGCAAGCCGGCGTAATCGGCAGGCACACAGCCGGGAGTTTCTTCGGCGGGCGCGGCAACCAGAGGGCCGCTAACCCCCGGTGTGCCGGCGCTGTATTCCAGCGCTCGAGCATCGACGGCGTTCCCGCCGACCGTCAATTCCGGCGTCTCCGTCTCGAAGACGCGCATCGCAAATCCCGGTGTCTGCACGTCGAAACCGCTGTCCCGCAGCACCTGAGCGACGTAGTCGACGCTGGCGTCGTAGCCTGGGGTACCGACCGCGCGGGTGCCGTCATGGTCATCGGCAATCGCCTGAAGTTCGCTCAGGTGCTCCACCATCGCGTCGGTGCCGACCCGCTGGCGCAACGCCTCGCCGAACTCCCGGCCGGCCTTTCCCTCCTGGACCGGCTGGGCGCTGTCGGCGATCCTGCCACAGCCGAACACCAGCGTGGACAGCATCGCCACGACGGCCGCAGCCGAAACCACCCGCTTCACCGACTCAGGTTAGCCCGGCGGTGGTACGCGGCGGTCACAGCCGCGCGCTGAGCAGTTTCCAGCTGGCAGCGAAACCCGGATGCAACTGCAGTGCGGTCACCTTTTCCAGGGCAACCCAACTCAGTGCGGTGCTCTCCTGGTTGCGCACCGTGGGCAATTGTTCGGTGGCGTCGGCGACGACGGTGGTGTAGGTCCAGTGCACGCCGCCGGGGCCGCGCACCTCGGCGGTGACGACACTGAACCGAACCCGCAGTTGTTCAGCGGGCAGGCCGGCCTCCTCATGGGCCTCCCGGAGCGCGGCCTCCTCGGGGGATTCGTGGCTGTCGCGAGCACCACCGGGAAGTCCCCAGGTATCGCCCAGATGGCTCCAGGGGGCGCGGTGCTGCAGCAGCACGGCCGGAGACCCGTCCGCCGCCGGAGCGCGGAGAAGCAGCCCGGCGGCGCCGTGCCGGCCCCAGTGGCGAGTGCCCGCATGCGACACCACCCAGCCGTCACCGTCGCCTCGCACCGGTTCAGGATAAACGCGCCACGCCGGTGCCCGACCG
>SYAA01000218.1 GCA_005789055.1 Actinomycetota bacterium | reverse complement strand
CGCTGAATACACGCACACCTTGGCCAGCAGATAGGCGGTCGTAGACAACCCGACCGCCTGCTCGCGGCGGAAAATCGGACGCTCGCCGATGAGATCACGGATGGTCAGCGCGGTGCCCATGAAGATCGCGCCGACATTGAGCAGCACCAGGATCTGCCCGGGTTCGTTGGGGGCGTCGCCCATCGGATCAGGCACGCCGAATCCGACGGTGCCCGGCACGGCCAGCGACAGCACTCCCATGATGAACGGCAGCAGCGCTAAGAAAATGAAGTAGCCGCGGTCGGAGATGATCAGCCGGATCTGACGCCGCACGATGGTCGAGAACTGGCGCAGCAAGCTGGTGTGGGTGGGCTCGCCGACGTCCGACGGCGCCTCGGCCGGCGGCGGTGGCGGTTGCGGCCCGACCAACGCGAGGTAGCGATCGCTGGCCGCCTGCGGATCACCGGCCACGGTGCTGAAAATGTCGGCCCAGTTGGTGGTGCCCATCGCCGGACCGATCTGTGCCGGCGGTCCGCAGAACGCGGTCTTGCCACCCGGTGCGAGCAGAAGCACCTGATCGCACACATCGAGATACGTCAGCGAGTGCGTCACCACCAGCACGACGCGTCCGGCGTCGGCCAGATCGCGCAGCATCGTCATCACCTGGCGATCCAGCGCAGGATCCAGGCCCGAGGTGGGCTCGTCGAGGATGAGCAGGGACGGGCCGGTCAGCAGTTCCAGCGCCACTGAGGCCCGCTTGCGCTGCCCGCCGGAGAGCCGGTCGACGCGGGTGTCGGCGTGCTGTGTCATCTCCAGTTCACTGAGTACCTCCGCCACCACCTGTTGGCGGTCCTGTGCGGTGGTGTCCGGTGGCAGTCGCAACTCGGCGGCGTACATCAGCGCCTGGTTGACCGTCAACTGGCCGTGCACCACATCGTCTTGGGGCACCATGCCGATCCGGGAACGCAGCGCGGCGTAATCGGCGTGGACGTTGCGGCCCTCGAAAGCGACCGTCCCGCTGCTCGGATGGGTGTAACCGGCGATCAACCTGGCCAGGGTGGACTTGCCGGCGCCGGAAGGCCCGATGATGGCCGTGAGGGTCCCGGGCCGGGCGAGTAGCGAGATGTTGTCCAGTAGGGTCTTGTTGTTCTCGATCGTCCAGGTGACACCACGCACGTCGAGTCCGCCGGTGCCGGTCGCTGCGGTTTCGTTGCGGCGCAGCAGGTTTCCACCTGTGAACACCAGGTCGACATTGCCGATCGTGACCACGTCGCCGTCGTTCAGCAACGCAGTGTTCATTCGGTCGCCGTTGACGAACGTTCCATTGATCGAGCGGTTGTCGACGATCTCCATCCCGCCCGGGGTCGGGATCAGCGTGGCGTGGTGGCGTGATGCCAGCACGTCGGGGATCACGATGTCGTTGTCGGTTGCCCGGCCAATCTTCAATGCTCCCGGTGGCACCTCGGCGGACGATCCGGGCCGCAGGATCTTCAGCATCGAGGTCGCCCGAGTCGATCCGGAACCGCCGCGCGCCGGCGATGGCCCCATCTCGGTGGGCGCGGCATCCGGCGCCGGAGGCACGGCCGGGGTCGGGGAAAGGGTCGGGGGAAGGGTCGGCGGAAGAGACGGGGGAAGGGTCGGGGGTGGCTGATACGGCGGGCGGGTGGGAGGTTGGGTCGGCTGCCCCGGGATCATCACCGTCGAGGTTTCGGGCGGTCGGCCGACTATGCCCTGCGGCCGGCCCACCTCGAAGCTCAGCGGCGGGCCGTCCGGGTTGCCCAGGTTCACCGTCATGCCGTCGTGAATCACTACTTCCTGCACCCGTCGGCCGAAGCTGTACATCCCGTTCAGCGAGCCGTTATCGATCGCCATCCACCGGCCCCCCGAACCGGTGGGAGTAAACCTCAGCACGATGTGCGCGCGCGACACCAGTGGATGGGCAAGACGCACGTCGGCTCGCAGGTCGCGGCCGACGACGACGTCATGTCCGGCGGCGAAGGTGCGCGGCGGCCCGTTGTACCGGACGGTCAGAACGGGCGCGGAGGGCTGACTCATCGGCATTGAGCTTAGGGGCCGCCGGTCACTACACACCGCGTTCGGGTGTAGATGGTGGGCATGCACTTGTTGCAGTGGTTGCACATCGAGCGCACCGAGTTCTGATCGCCGTCGGACCGGATCCTGTTGATCAGGTCCGGTTCGGCCAGCAGCGCCCGGCCCATCGCGACGAAATCGAAACCCTCCGCCATTGCCTTGTCCATGGTCGCCCGGTTGGTGATCCCGCCCAGCAGGATCAGCGGCATCGTCAGGTCGGCGCGGAACCGCTCGGCGTCGCGCAACAGGAAGGCGTCCCGATAGGGGTACTCCCGCAGGAACTTCTTGCCGGTCATCCGCATGCCCCAGCGCAGCGGCGGCGGGAACGCGGCCGCGAACTCCTTGATCGGTGAGTCGCCGCGGAACAGGTACATGGGGTTGACCAGCGAACTGCCTGCCGTCAACTCCAGGGCGTCCAGGGCTCCGTCATCCTGCAGCCAACGCGCGGTCTGCAGCGCCTCCTCGATCGAGATGCCACCGCGTACGCCATCGGTCATGTTCAGCTTGGCTGTGATGGCGATCGGCGCCGAGCCGTCGCGTTCGGACTCCCGGCGCACCGCGAGCGCGATACCGCGGGCGACCTTCGCGCGGTTCTCCAACGATCCGCCGAAGTCATCGGTCCGCCGGTTGATCAACGGGGACAGAAACGAGCTCGCCAGGTAGTTGTGGCCGAGGTGGACCTCGACCGCGTCGAACCCCGCCTCGATAGCCAGCCGTGCTGCCGCGGCATGCGCGGCGATCACCTCGTTGATGTCATCGCGGCTGGCATGTTTGGCGAAACGCATCCCGATCGGGTTGAAGAACCGCACCGGGGCCAGGGCCTTGGCTTTGTTCGACGCGGCGTTGGCAACCGGGCCGGCGTGGCCGATCTGTGCGCTGATCGCAGCGCCTTCGGCGTGTACGGCATCGGTCAGGTGCCGCAGTCCTGGCAGTGCCTCGGGCCGCATCCAGAGTTGCTTACCGTCGGTGCGGCCGCCGGGGCTGACCGCGCAGTAGGCCACGGTGGTCATCCCCACCCCGCCGGCGGCGATGGTCCGGTGGAACTCGATCAGGTCGTCGGTGACCAGCGCATCGGGTGTTCGGCCCTCGAATGTGGCGGCCTTGATAATCCGGTTACGCAGGGTGATCGGTCCCAGTTTCGCCGGGCTGAACACATCGAGGGCGCCGTCCATATGCAGAATGTAGCCGTGCCCGCGCAGATTTTGGACGGCAAGCTCACCCGTGACGAGATCTTCGTCGATCTCACCAACCGGGTCGCCGCGCTGGCTGCGGCCGGTCGGACGCCGGGATTGGGCACCGTCCTGGTCGGGGATGACCCCGGTTCGCACGCATACGTGCGCGGCAAGCACTCCGACTGCGCCAAGGTCGGCATCACCTCGATCCGCCGCGATCTGCCCGCCGACGTCAGCGCGGCGCAACTCAACGACACCATCGACGACCTCAACGCCGACCCGGCCTGCACCGGGTACATCGTGCAGCTGCCGCTGCCTCGACACCTGGACGAGAACGCCGCTCTGGAACGCATCGACCCGGCCAAGGACGCCGACGGCCTGCACCCGGTCAACCTGGGCCGGCTGGTGCTGGGCGAGAAGGCGCCGCTGCCGTGCACGCCACGTGGCATCGTGGCACTGTTG
>SYAA01000004.1 GCA_005789055.1 Actinomycetota bacterium | reverse complement strand
GTTGCACGATGAACACATCGCCGCAATGGCGTCGCTGGGAATCACTCCGAGTTTCCTGATGAACCATGTTCGGTTGTGGGGCAAGGTGATGCGCGATGAGATTTTGGGGCCCGAGCGCGTGCTGCTGCTCGACCGCTACGCCTCGGCGGTCAACGCCGGTCTGCGCGCCAGCCTGCATTGTGATTTCTCGGTCTCGCCGATCGGCCCGCTGAATTACATCGCCACCGCGGCGGCCCGCACGATGGCTGACGGGGGAGAGGTGCTCAATGCCGCCGAGCGGGTGAGCGTGGCCCAGGCGCTCAAGGGCAACAGTATCGACGCGGCATGGATGTGTCATGCCGACGAACTCGTCGGCTCACTGGCCGCGGGCAAGGCTGCCGACTTCGTGTTCCTCGGTGGTGATCCGCTGGCGCATGAGGCCGATCCTGATGCGGTACGCGAAATCCCCGTTCTTGCAACCTATTCCGACGCAGTCGAGGTGCACTCGGCCTGACGGCCGGCTCAGGCCTCGCCCTGCGGGAATTGTTCCTCGTCGAGGGCTTGCTCGAGTGCGCCGGGAGACAACCGGTGCACGAAGCCTAGTCCCAGTGCGACGGACTGGCCCACCAGGAGTGCGAAGAGGGCAGTGCCGATCCCGACGATGCCGCCGAGAGCCCAGCCGGCTACCAGCACGCTCACCTCGATGAGCAGCCGCACCCGCCCCACCGGCCAGCCAGTCACCCGATGCAGGCCGGTCATCCAGCCGTCCCGGGGACCGGGGCCGTGTCCGCTGGTGAGATAAAACCCACTGCCCAGGCCGATCAGGGCGATCCCGAGGAACACCAACCCGAGTTGTCCGATCAGAGAATCCGGCGTGCTCACTCTCGGGTAGGTGACGCCGATGGCGAGCGCGATCACGATAATGTTCATCACCGTTCCCAGACCGGGTCGCTGCCGCAGTGGAATCCATAGTGCGAGGACGGCTACCGACACACCGAACGTCGTCCAGCCGATGCCGAGGCCGGTGCGCACGCTGAGTCCCTGCGCCAGCACCGACCACGGCGCGGCGCCGAGGTCAGAGGCGAGGATCAGTGCGTCGCCGGTGCCGAATAACCACAGTCCGCCGATCAGCGCGGTCAGCGAACCCGGCGTTGGGCGCCATACCGACGGTGCGGTGAACCGGGTGCGCGGAACGGTGCGGGAGCCGCGCAGCAGCGCGCTCACCGAGTAACGACGCGCACACCCATGCCTTGGGTCTCGTAGATACGCAGATCGTCAACCCAAAATGAGCCCTGGAACACGACCAGCACGCCGCGGTCATCTCGTGTCGTGGACATGATCTCGACTTCGCTGCGGGTGCGGGTGTTGGTCGGCACCACCTGGCCGCGGAACTTCCAGCTGAACGTCTGTCCCACGGCGACGGGTTCGAACACCGACCCGTCGTCGGCCAACCCCGCTAGCCGGGCGGCCGCCCGGGCCGCCTGCTGCATGGCCTCCAATCCCAGCGAACCGGGTTGCACCGGATCCTGGAAGAAGTGGGCTTTGAAGAACCACGCTTCGGGGTGAACGTCGTATTCCGCGACCAGCCGCCCGAGGCCGCCGGCACCGCCGCCGGGCCAGAAGTTCAGCCGGTCGATCACCTGCAGCCGGCCCTGGGCGAGACACGGGTCGCCGCGAAGCTCATCGCTTCCGTACGCCACGGCGACCGGCGCCGGGTCGGATAAGGCCTCCAACTCACCCGGCTCCACTCGCAGGCCGACCTGATTCTTCAGCGCATCGGGGCTGAAGAACCCAAACGCGGTCTTCATCGTCATGACGACGTCATCGCCCTGGGTGCACACCACGTCGAAGAACACGATCGTCGAGCCGCCGCCCTCGGCGAATCGTTCCAGCGCCGAGGTCACCCGCAAGGTGCCGGCAGCTGCGGGGCGGACCAGCACGACGTCGGTGCCGTCGAGGTTCCGGAACACCACATCGTCGGGCCGATTGGCGGCGAACCCGTTGTAGGAGGACAGCCACCCGCATGGTTGGAGCAGGATCTCGATGAGCACCGACAGCGGTACGGCACCGCACCTGCCGTCCTCGAAATACCAGGCGTCGGCGGGAACGTCATACTCCGCGACGACGGTGCCACCCTTGGTCGGGACCCCTGGCGCACTGTCGACGGTCAAGATTCGCGAGATGAAGTGGTAGGGCTCGTCGGGCAGGCGCGGCGCCCGCCGGGTGCCGTCGAACGGCGCGTACAGCGCGCCGAATGCATCGGAGGGCATCCCGCGTCCGCAGGCCAGGAGTGCGCCGTAGTCACCGCGAACATCGTTGGTGCCGGCCAGGATTCGCGCCGGACCGGGTGCCCCCGGCGGCAGCGGCCAGTCCGGAACCAGGCGCATGCCGAATCGTCGGCAGTGGAACACCTTGAACCCGTCACTGCGGCACAGCAGCGCCGCGTAGATCGTCGGTGTCGGCCCGTCAACGATTTCCTCGACGAACACCTCGTATTCCAGGAGGTGGTCGGCATCCGGCGTGACCTGTCCGCGGCAGACGAAGCGAGCCATCTCGTCCGGCACCGGTTCGAACCGCCAGCCGTCGCGTTCGATGGTGAACCCGTAGGCGGCCATGGTGATCGACAGCGCCTGGGTGGCCGCGTCGGCCATCAGCGTGCCGGGCATGCAGGGGTCGTTTTTGAAGTGTCCGTCGTAGAACCAGGCGTCCTTCGGCACCGCGGTCGTGGCGCGCAGATAGCCCAGCCCCCACGGCCCGCCCTCGGGCTCGAAGGACACCACCTCGTCGATCAGTCGCAGCCGCCCGCCCGGGGTCGCAGGTGTGCGGGTGTGCGCCGCGGCCCTCTCGAAACCCTTGCCGAAGCACGCGAAGGCGTGTCCGTCGGTGAACGCGTCGAGTTCGGCGCGGTTCAGGGATCGCTTCTGGGTCACCCGTGGCGGTGCGTCGCGCCGTGCGCCCGCACGCGGAACGTCATCGGCGGCGTCCCACAGGACGCCATCGGACTGGCTGAGTTCCTGATTGGAGAAGAACCCGGCCTGGCCGTTGCGCACCGAGATCATCAGCCGGTCGCCGATGTAGCAGTCGTAGTGGAAGAAGAACAGCCGGGTATCGCCGGTCTTCGCGTGTCCGTCGATGTGGATGTCGTAGCGCAGCGTCTCGCCGCCGCGCGGCAGTTCACCGGTGAACGTCAGGTCGCATCCGAGCAGGCGGTACACCCGCTCGCCGCGATTGGAGAAGTCGGCTCCCAACCACGACGCCAGCAGCAGATCGGCCTGGCCGGACTCGATCACCACGCCCGGTGACATTCGGCCGACGTGCATGTACCACTGGTCGGCGGTGACGTCGGTCTCGGTGACGATCCGGCCGGTACCCATCGACCCGGGCTCGCCCTCGATACTCATCACCCGATCGGCGAAGAGCAGTGGCGGTTGCGGCATGCGCACCAGTCGTTCGTACTGATCGAGTTCGGCGAACTGAGGTCCGAATACCTCCGCGATGGATCCGCCGGCGAGGATCTCGAGTTGGGCGCGTGAGTACAGCGGCGGTTGCGGCGTCGCCGCGGCGGGTGCGACCGGAGCCTCGACCGGCCGGGCGGGCGGCGGTGGTGGTGGTGCGGGTGGTTGCGACGCCGGCGGTGGTGCCGGTGGTGGTTGTGAAGCCGGGGGCGGTGATGGCGGCAACGCGGCGGGGGCGGCCGGCGAGGGCAGCGTGGACGGCCGACTCGCGGCCATCCGGACGAGCTCGCCGCGCATCGTCAGAAACGACGCGTGTGCTTGGGCCTGGCGCTCGACGAACCGCGAGTGCGCCTCACTGACGGAGGCGACCAGGTTCATCGCGGTGGCCATCCTGCCGGTGACCGCAGCCGGTTCGGCCGCCCGGTGGGAGATGACGACCTCGGTGTGGGCCCCGTTACTAGCGGGAGTCCGGGGAAGTACCAGTGGCGCGGGGTAGTGCGGCGCCGGTGGCATCAGTTGGTGCTGTGAATCTGGCATTGGCGTGCTCCCATTCCCGGACGCCGTGGTGGTCGAGACCGCGGATGCTGTGACGACGGGTCCTGCGATGACGGGTCCTGCGATGACGGGTCCTGCGATGATGGGTTCTGCGGTGACGGCTGGCCAGTGGGCGGGCAGCGTCACCGTGCGGGTGTTCTCCGCCACCGCCGCCGGGGTGGCGAGGTCGCGCAGCAGCTGCATGCGCGCGTCGAACGCATCGACAGCCACCGCAACTCCGTGCACCCACAGCTTGGATACGCTCTCGGCGAGCGCGCGCAGTCCGCGCCGTTCTTGGGAGTCCAGCGCCACTGCCAGGTGTGGTCGGTCGCCGAGGATCTTCGGTATCGCACCGGTCAGGATGGCGCGCGGGCCGTGCTCGACAAAGATCCGAACTCCGTCTTCCCATGCCTGCAGCACCGTGGCGGGAAAGTCGATCGGTTCGACCGCCTGTTGGGTGATCGCTTCGGCGGCCGCGGTTTTCGTCGGCGTATAGGACCGGTTGCCTGCATTGGTGTAAAAGCGCACGCCCGGCACCTCGTAGGTCTCGCGGGTGTGGATGCTGCGCCAGGTGTCGGCGAACGGCGCCATCGCGCTGCAGTGGATCACCATGTCCAGACCCAATGGCATCGCTTGTGCACCGGCGATCGAGTCGATCACCCGGCGGCACGCCGCGGCGTCACCGCCGATCACGCAATCGTCGGGCGCCTGAACGATGGTCATGTAGGCGAACGGTTCACGCTCCAGCGCCGCTTCGATCGCCGCTCTCGGCGCGTTGATGCGCCAGCATTCCCACGGCGCCGCCTGGTCATCGCCCAGACCCCAGTCCGTCGCCGCGACCGTGCACCTGCCGGTCAGCTGATCGCCGTACATGCCCGAGGCTTCGATCTCGTCGAGCATCGGCTCGAGATCGCGCCACACCCCGAACGCCATCATGGAGTTGGTCTCACCGGAGGACAGGCCGATTGCCGCCCCCGGTGCGAGCCCGAGAACGGTGCGGGAGAACTCCGCGTGCGTCTGACAGACCACCGCGCAGCCGGTGAGTTGGGTGCGCGGAGTCAGCGTGGTGATGCCGGCGCCGTACATCGCCTCGGCGAGGTCGCCGACGCCGGACAGCCGGTCGGCGAGGGCGTCGCCGATTTCGGGCCACGCCAGCAGCAGGTCGCGCCCGGCACCGGGATAGGCCGCCGCCGCACCGGTGAACGCGAACGCCAACTCGCCGGTGATCGGCTGATCGGCGAAGACGACGCCGGGGCCCGCGGGTGCCTCGCCGCGCTCCAGCCGATCCACCGCCGAACGACGAAGCGACTCCAGTCCGGACTCGGTGTCGGAGACCAGGGCGCACCGCACCGGTCCGGTACCGCCCGGGTCGCGCCGCGATATCCGGCGCAGCAGATCGCCGCGGTCGTCGCCGGCGTAGCGCTCGGTGACGGGAACGGCGCCCAGGGCCACCGGCGTCGGCGCCCCACTGCCCGCGGACAGGGTGATGCCGTCGGCGCGCCCACCGATCGACTCCAGCCACACCGACCCTTGGGCGCCGCCCGGGGCTGGCTGCGCCCCGGCCTGGTCCACCCGGACCCGCGATTGCAGAGCCATTGCGCGGGAGGCGATTTCGACTGCGGCACTCGCGGCATGGGTGCGACCGAATCGCTCTGCCGCCACGTTCGGACTGGAGGTTTCAGCAGCGGCGCCGGTGTCGACGACGGCGATGATCTCGTCGCCCGCAGCTTCGGCATCCGCCCGCCGCTTGAGGACGAACGCCACCGCCGCGTCGCCGTGCGGTCCGTCGCCTCCTGCCCCGAGGGCGTCTGCGGCGCGCTGGTGCGCGGGCTCACAGCACATGTCGACGGCCCCGGCGACGACGGTGTCGAGTTCGCCTCGGCGCAGTGCGCGCGCGGCGATGCGCAGGGCGGTGATCCCGGAGAGCTCCTCGCTGGAGACGGTGAAGCCGAACCCGCGGAAGTCGCGTTGGGCGTGGATGCGGTTGGCCGGGATGTTCGGCATGGTTCCGACGACGCCGTCGGCGGTCAGCCGCGGCGCTGCCTCAGCGTTGGCGGCGAGCCACTGATCGTCGTCGGCGTGCTGCACCCGCAACCGTTGGCGCGCGATGGTGGCATCGCACCCCATGCCGACGATCACACCGGTGTGGTCGGGGTCGGTGCCGACATGGGCGAGGGCTTGGCCCGCCGCGGCCAGCATCGCCGTCTGTTGGGTGAGGCTGGCCTTGAGTTCCATTGGCGGAAAGCCCAGACCGGCGAGGTCGAGTTCCACCGTGTCCAGCGGTTGCGGGTGCGCCGCCGGACCGAGTGCGCGCCGACGGAAGGACCCGGCGTCGCGCGCATCGCCGGTGACCACACCCATGCCGCAGATGACGATGTCACCCGAGGGCGGTGTGCGCCGCGTCGCCGGCCGGCTCGCAGGCACGTGGTTCGTCACGATCAGGTGGGCGTTGTTCCCGCCGAAGCCGAAGTTGCTGATTGCTGCGCGTTTGATGGCGCCGTCCCACGGTGCGGCGGTGGTCGAGACGGTGAACGGCGTCTGCGCGAGCGCGGCAGTCGGGTTGTCGCACAACGTCGGTGGAGTGGTCGACGCCTGCATGGCAGAGAGCACATTGACCAGGCTGGCCGCGCCGGAGACGGTGATGGTGTGGCCCAGATTGCCCTTGAGCGCGCCCAGTCGCAGCGGCACATCACCGTAGGCGGCGACGATGCTCTCGAGCTCGGTGGCGTCGCCGAGTGAGGTGCCGGTGGCGTGGCAGTCCACATAGTCGATGTCCGAGGGTGCCAGTCCTGCCTGCTCCAGTGCCGCGGTCATGGCTCGGGTCTGGCCAGCCACCGCAGGGGCTAAGAATCCGCTCTGGCGGCCGTCGTTGGACAGCCCGACGCCGAGGATGACGCCGACGATGTGGTCTCCGGCGCGCTCGGCGTCCTCGAGGCGTTTCAATGCGACCAGTGCCGCCCCCGCGGACGGCACGAGTCCGTCGGCGTCGGCGTGGAACGGCCGCGACCGGCCCGACGGGCTGAGCGCCTGCAGCGCCGTAAAACCCAGATGCAGAAACAGGTCGTCGGAGCCGTTGACTCCGCCGGCCAGCATCATGTCGGCTTCGCCGTCTTGCAGGGCGTCGCAGGCGAGCTTGATCGCGTACAGCGACGACGCGCACGCCGCATCCAGCGCGAAGGCCGGTCCGGTGATGCCCATCGCCTCGGCGACCAGATGCACCGGTAGCCCGGAGGAGAACCGGTTGCGCGGGTCGACATCGTCGCGGCCGTTCCACATGCCGTCGACGAACGCAGTGCCCAAGGTGCTGGGGTAGGAGAGGTTACCGACGATCAGGCCCGTCCGCGGCGCGGCAAGCGGTGCGCCCTGGGCCTGACGAACGCAGTGCGCCAGCCACCCGACGAGCGGATCGAGACGCGCAAGACCGGTTATCCGCGAGGCGATGTCACCGAGATCGAGTGCGTCCTGGATATAGCCGCCGGTCGCCGAGGAGACCCGCAGGCCGGGTTTGTCGCTGGCCAGAAGCGTCGCCGGATCCACTCCGCGCCAGTGATCGCGCGGCGTGGCCGACAGCAGACAGCGCCCGGCCATGGTGGCCTCGAACAGTGCCTCCGGCGTGGCCGCACCGGGCAGGACGCAACTGCGCCCGACGATCGCGACAGGTTCGAAACCGCTCACGCCGGCGAATCCGCACCCGAACCCGCGACATAGAACTCCACACCGGCAAGCTCCGCGACGAGCGTGCCGTCGGCGGTCTCGAAGGCGATGTCGTAGTCGACGCGTTTGTCGCTGACCGGGTGTGCGGCTAGGCGGCAGTGCAGGCCGCCGTCGCCGAACGGCCGGTGCAGCACCATGCGGCCGATCCGCTGCGGCAGCACCAGCGGAAGGCCTTGCGCACTGGCCCACAGGATGGCCAACTGCAGCCCGCCGTCCACGATGACCGGATCGATGGCCCAGGCCTCGTCGGGCCAGCCGAGCTCGCGCAGACCTCGCAGGCGCGCGGTGCACCCGGCGGATCCGAGGACGTCGAGTCCCTCGATGGCGGTGAAACTGCGACCGTGGAACAGCGGGCCGGTGTAGGCGTCGTCGACGCTCATCGGCCAGGCCGACCCCGAGATCTGCGGAACCAGGCCACCCGGGGATGGGGCTGGTTCGGTGTCGATGATGGCGCGGTAGCGCTTGCGGCCCTGAAAGTCCTCGACGCTGACGATGTACGACGAGCCCGCCGGCTCGAGATCGATTGTCAGGGATTGAATTTCGGTCTCAGCGAACACGACGCCGGAGAGCACCTGGAAGTCGCGCACCACCGTGGCGGCGGTCGGCACCAGAGGACGAACGGCCCGCAGCATCGCGTCGAGCACGATCACCACCGGCACCACGACCCGGCCCCGGACCTGATGGTCGGCCAGCACCGGCAGAGTTTCAGTCGAAACGTCCCATTCCAGGCGTGCCGCCCGCATGCGGTGTTCGGCAGGCGCGGCGACGACGATCGCCGAGGCGCCGGAACGATTCAATGCGTGCTCGGCGAAGAACCGCGCACCGTCGTCCAACCCGATGACACCCACACCGGCCTCGGCGAACCGGCTCTTGAGCGTCGCATCGACCATGCCGCCGTCCCACGGGCCCCAACCGAACGCGCGGACCACGCAGTCGGCCCCGCGACGGGCGGACTCGCGCGCCGCGATGGACTCCAGCACCGCGTTGGCAGCGGCGTATGCGGCCTGTCCGGGGTTGCCGGCCCGCGCCGCGATGGAGGAGAACAGCGAAATGAATCGTAGGTCGTCCGACGATGTTGCATCCAGCAACGCTTCGGCTCCAACGACTTTCGTGCTGAATACCTTGACGAACTGCTCGTCGCCGAGGTCTTCGAGACGTTTGTCGGCCAGCACGCCGGCACCGTGTACGACACCGACGATCGGCCCGAAGGTCTGGCGCACCTCGTCAAGGACGCCGCGCAGTGCGGTCCCGTTGTTGATATCGGCGGGGAAGTATCGCGCGGCGGTGCCCTGCTGTTCGGCCGCCGCGAGGGTGGCACGCACCTCCCGCTGAGCGAGCAGGCTGTCCGCCGCCGCCCGAGCCTGCGGCAAGGTGATCGACTCACCACGAGCCTTCGCCGCAGCCACTAGTGCGGTGGCGATCTCGGCGGTCGTGGTGCCGGACGGTTCGTCCGCCATCGCCTTGTCCGACATGGCCGCGCTGAGCGGGGTGCGGCCCAACAGTGCCAACCGCAGACCGTGCCGTGCCGCCAGCGCCAGGGCCGAGCCTGCGGTCACACCGCGGGCACCGCCGGTGACGACGACGACACCACCCGGGGTAACGCTGATCGACTCCGACGGGGCGTCGGCGACGGCGGTGTTGGAGACGGCCGTGTCGGAGAGGACCGTGTCGGAGAGGACCAGACGGGTGCCGTCGTCACGCAAGGCCACCTCGATACCGCTGCCACCGGCGAGCAACTCCTGCGTCAGTCGGGTCGCGTCCAGTGTTTCGAGGTCGATGGCCCGCACCGAGGCGTTGGGCCACTCCCATGCGGCGGTCTTGACCAGGCTGGCCACACCGACCGGAACCTCTGCTTCGGCGAAACGTGCACCTGTCGACTGCACGGTGACCAGCAGTCGCGACCGCGAATTGCTCTTAGCCACGCTGCGCGCCGCGTGGAACGCCCGCACGTGCAGGTCGACACAGTCCTGCGGTGAGCGGGCCGGGCCCAATGCGGCCAGTGAGATCACTGCGGCGGCCTCGGCCGGGACGTCGTCGACGGCGCGTGCCTTGATCCCGTGGGAGGTCATCACGCGCTCGAGGTCGTCGGCGAAGGCCGGGTCTTCGCGGGTGATCAGGACCTCGCCATCGCGAAGGCCCGCCATCGTCAAACCGCTCGGTGGCACTTCGGCGAACGTCGCCTCGGTGGAGATCAGGCCGGCCGACGGGGAACCGGGTGCGGCCGAATCTGAACTGCCCGAACCGGATGCGCCGGAGGCCGATGCAGCCGAATGGTCGACTCCTGCGACATCTCCGGGGCCGTCATCGGATCCCAGGCCCGCGATGGAGTCGACGACGTCTTGCAGGGTGCGCAGGCGGGCGAGTTCGGAGGCGGGGACTTCGGGTGCGCCGGGGAAGTGGGTTTGGAGTGCGGCGAGGATTTCGACTTGTTTGATGGAGTCGATGCCGAGTTCGGATTCC
>SYAA01000217.1 GCA_005789055.1 Actinomycetota bacterium | reverse complement strand
TGTCGGATCCTGGGGCGCAGCCGCTCAACAGCAGGGCCGCGGCAACGAACAGACGACGCAGCACGGCGCAAGTTTACGGCAGCGCGTCCGGAGTTATCTCCTCGAGCATCTCGGTGACCAGAGCGGCGATCGGGGACCGTTCGCTGCGGGTGAGGGTGATGTGGCCGAACAGCGGGTGGCCCTTGAGCTTCTCGATGACCGCAGCCACCCCATCGTGGCGACCGACGCGCAAGTTATCCCGCTGGGCGACGTCATGGGTGAGGACAACCCGCGAACCGGCGCCCAACCGGGACAGCACTGTCAGTAGCACGTTGCGCTCCAGCGACTGTGCCTCATCGACGATGACGAACGAATCATGCAGTGAGCGGCCGCGAATATGGGTCAGCGGCAGCACCTCCAGCATGCCGCGAGAGAGCACCTCCTCAAGCACCGCGGGGCTGGCAAGGCCTTCGAGGGTGTCGAACACCGCCTGCGCCCACGGGCCCATCTTCTCGCTCTCGCTGCCCGGCAGGTAACCCAATTCCTGGCCGCCGACGGCATAGAGCGGACGGAACACCACGACCTTGCGTTGGGTGCGTCGCTCCAGCACCGCCTCCAGGCCGGCGCACAGTGCGA
This sequence comes from Actinomycetota bacterium, assembly GCA_005789055.1. GTDB lineage: Bacteria > Actinomycetota > Actinomycetes > Mycobacteriales > Mycobacteriaceae > Mycobacterium. The sequence goes on along the minus strand of SYAA01000217.1, from coordinate 2,041 downwards.
GCGCCGACTTTCCGGTGCCGGCTTTACCCCCGAGAGAGACGATGCCGACCGACTCATCAAGGAGCAGGTCCAGGGCGACACGCTGTTCGGCGGAACGGCCGCGAAGCCCGAACACCTCACGATCGCCGCGCACCAGTTGAACGCGCTTGTCCGCGTTTACCCGGCCCAGGGCATGCGATGTGCCGCCGAGTAGTCGGATACCGGTGTGGCAGGGCAGGTTTCGGGCGCTGGCGAGGTCGATCTCGCCGTCGGTGAACAGCGAGTCGATCTCGTTCGAGGTGACGTCGAGTTCGGTCATGCCGGTCCAGCCGGAGGTGATCACATCCTGGGCGTGGTACTCGTCAGCGGGCAGGCCCACCGCGCCGGCCTTTACTCGCAGGGGAATGTCCTTGCTGACCAACGTCACCCGCTTGCCTTCGGCAGCCAGGTTGGCCGCGCAGGTCAGAATGCGGGCGTCGTTGGTGTCGGTGCGGAAACCGGCGGGCAACACCGTCGGGTCGCTGTGATTGAGTTCGACGTGCAGGGTGCCACCCTGGGTGCCGATCGGGAGCGGCTGATCGAGCCGGCCGTGCTCGAGGCGCAGATCATCGAAGAGTCGCAGCGCCTGGCGGGCGAACCAGCCCAGTTCATGGTGGTGGCGTTTTGCCTCGAGTTCGCTGATGACCACCAGCGGAACGACCACCTCGTGTTCGGCGAACCGCGTACACGCCCAGGGATCGGATAGCAGGACTGACGTGTCGAGCACATACGTCCTGGTGGGCGAGTGCGGATCGGTCACAGGCGCTCCTTTGGGCTCACTGGCCTCTGGCCTCACCGGCCATCGGGGCCGACGCTACCCCGGCGCGTCGCCGCGATGTTGCGCGGCGCGCCGCCAGCGGATTACGCGCGGACGAATTTTTCAAGTTGCGGCTCCGAGGCCAGACCCCAGCCGCAGATGGCGTCGGAGACCACCGTGCGGGCCGCGTCACGGTCGAAGATGCCCGCCTCGGCGATGACCCGCAGCTTGTCTTCGTACTCGACGATGTCCCCGCCGACCACCCCGAGGGCCGCCGACCGGCGACGGATCGCTCCGATGACCTCATCAGGGTGGCTCTGAAGGCAGTGTGCGACCAGGTTGCCGAAGAACTCCGCGTGGCGTTCTTCGTCGGTGGCGATGCGGTTGACCAGACGCGCGAGCACCGGTTCGGCGATCTTCGCTTCGAGATTGCGCAGATAGACCGCGTGCGCGCGTTCGTAGAGCGCCATAAACGTCAGGGTCTCGATCTGGCTGTACGCATCGGCACGGTAGCCACGCATCACATGGGCAACCCGGACGTCTTCATCGGCGACCGGGTCGAAGTTGCGGGTGACGACCAGATACTCGCGCAGCGCGATGGCGTGCAGGTTCTCCTCGGCGGTCCAGCGGCCCAGCCAGCGGCCCCACTTGTCGGCCAGGATGAAGTGTTCGACGAGTTCGCGGTGGTAGCCGGCGAGGTTGTCCTTGGTGATGAGCATCACCTCGAGCGCGTACACCACCTCCCGGGGCAGGGTCACCTGCGAGGGGTTCCAATCCCGCCCACCCAGGAAGGCGAAGTTCTCACCCTGGTCGAAGGGGACGTAATCGTGGGCGTACCACTCGTCGGCGGTGTCCAGGTGCCGCGCCAGGTTATCGGCGACGACCGGCTCAAGTTCAAGGGTCAGCGCGTTTGCGACAGGTGCCTGTGCCATGCGGTAACTGTAACCGATGTTAACGGCTGCCTAAAGGCCGGCCGGCCCGGCGTTTCGCCCGTTCTACAGGGTCAAGCCCGGATACAGCGGGTTAGCCGCCAGGAGTTCGGCGCTGGCGGCGCGCACCCAGTCGGCGGTGCTGTCCACCAGCGCGTACTTTGCTTTGGAGGTTCCCTCCGGTCGGGTGTTGGCGAGCACTTCGACGACCAACTCGGCGACCCGGTCGAACTCGGCCGGCCCGAAACCCCGGGTAGTCAACGCGGGGGTTCCGAATCGGATCCCGCTGGTGTACCAGGCACCGTTGGGGTCGGCCGGAATCGAGTTGCGGTTGGTG
>SYAA01000216.1 GCA_005789055.1 Actinomycetota bacterium | reverse complement strand
CTGCCAGATCAGCACCGACAGGCCGAACGAGGCGCCCAGTGACAGCACCACCGTGCCGACGATCACCAGGGCAGCCACCACGCTGCGGGTGACGAACATCATGATCAGCAGGATCAGGCTGACCGCGGCGATGACGACGATCATCAGGTCGTAGTTCGCCATGTCCCGGGCATCCATGAACCCCGACGCGGTGCCGGTGATGTAGATGCTCGACCCGGCCAGCGGGGTGCCCTTGAGTGCCTCCTCCGCGGACTGGCGGATCGGGGCGATGTGCGAAATGCCCTGCGGGGTGGCCGGATCGCCGTCGTGGGTGATGATCATCCGCGCGGCCTTGCCGTCCGGAGACATGAACAGCTTCATGCCACGCTTGAACTCGGAGTTATCGAACACCTCGGGGGGAAGGTAGAAGGTGCTGTCGTCCTTGGCCTCATCGAAGGCCTGACCCATCACGTCGGCGTTCTTCAATGCCTCGGCGGACTGCTCCAGCAACCCGGACTGGGTCGCGTAGTTCTGCTCGACGAGCGCCTTGTTGCGCTCCTGGATGGCAATGTTCTCCGGGATCAATGCCATCTGTTCGGGGATCAGCGCCAACAATTGGGGCTGCAGGGCGTTGAGCTTATCCAGACTTGCGGTGACCTGATCGAACTGATCGGTCAGCGAATCCACTCCGTCGAGGGCGTCGAACAACGAGCGGAACGTCGCACACAGCGGGATGTCGAAACAGTGCGGCTCCCAATAGAAATAGTTCTTGATCGGGCGGAAGAAGTCATCGACGTTCGCGACCTTGTCCCGCAACTCCTTGATCTGCGCGGAGGTCTCCCGGAAGGCCGTCACCTGCTCGTCGGTGGCCGCCGTGGCCTGTTGCTGAAGGTCGTACTGCCGCTCTTGGAGCGCGTACTGCTCCTGCAGCAGGGTGATCGACCGCGATATCTCGGCGACCTGCTCAAGCAGGTCATCGGCGCGGGCCTGCTGGAACGGCAGGTTCTGGATCTGCGCGGAAGACTGCGCGCTCATCGCAAAGCCCAGCGAGGAGTGATCCAGCGGGGTGCCCAGCGGCCGGGTGATGGACTGCACCATGGCCACCCCGGGCGTGCGGAAGACCTCCTTGGCGATGCGCTCCAGCACGATCATGTTGGCCGGGGTGCGCAGATCGCGGTCGGTCTCGACCATCAGCACCTCGGGGTTGAGCCGGGCCGCGGTGAAGTGCCGTTCGGCCGCGGCGTAGCCGACCTTGGCCGGCGCCCAGTCCGGCTGATAGTGCCTCGCGTCGTAAGAGGTCTTGTACCCGGGCAGGGCGAGCAGTCCGATCAGTGCCACCGCGATCGAGGCCACCAGGATGGGCCCCGGCCAGCGGACGATCGCGGTGCCGATGCGCCGCCAGCCGCGGGTCCGCATGGCGCGCTTGGGATCAAAGAGCCCAATGTGACTGCCGATCGTGATGACCGCGGGCGTCAGGGTCAGCGAGCCCACCAGGGTGACCAGGACACCGAGGCCGGCCGGGATGCCCAGGCTGTTGAAGTACGGCGTACGCGTGAAGATCAGACAGAACACTGCGGCGGCGACGGTCAGGCCCGAGCCGATGATCACGTGCGCGGTGCTGCGGTACATCGTGTAGTAGGCGGCTTGGCGATCCTCCCCGTTCTGCCGCGCTTCCTGATAGCGGCCCAGCAGGAATATCGCGTAATCCGTTCCGGCCGCGACGACGAGCAGCGTCAGCAGGTTGGTCGCATATGTCGACAGCGGGATGACGCCGACGTGGCCCAGGAAGGCGACGATGCCGCGGGCAGCAGCCACCTGGACCGCGACCGCGACCAAGGTGAGCAGCGCGGTGGCGATGGACCGGTAGACGATCAGCAGCATCACCCCGATCACCCCGAAGGTCAGCGCGGTGACCTTGATGTGGCTGTTCTCCCCGACTGAGAACTCATCGGCGACCAATGCCGCCGGGCCGCTGACGTAGGCCTTGACCCCGGCCGGCGACGGGGTGTCAGCGACGATCTCGCGGACGGCGGTGACGGATTCATTGGCCTGACTGCTCCCGGCGTCACCGGCCAGATACACCTGGATCAGAGCAGCCTTGCCGTCATTGCTTTGCGACCCCGCCGCCGTCAGCGGATCGCCCCAGAAGTACTGGACGTGTTGCACGTGTTCGGTGTCGGCCTGCATCTCGGCGACGAGCACGTCGGCGAAACGGTGGGCATCGGCGCCCAGTGGCTGTTCGCCTTCGAGCACGATCGTGATCAGGCTGTCGGAGTCGTACTCGCCGAACACCTGGCCCACCCGCTTGGCCGCGATCATCGACGGCGCGTCCTTGGCGCTCTGAGCGACGTTGTGGATCCGCCCGACCTCTTCCAGCGGCGGAATCAGGGCATTACTCGACGCGGCCAGCGCCAGCCAGATGATGGCGATCGGGATGCAGAGCGTGCGGATCAACCGCGGGATGCGAGGCGTTGCGCCGTGGCGGGTGTTCATCCGGACTTGTCCAGACAGAAGGTGTAGGCGCTGGGGTCGTTCGTAATGCGCTCAATCTTGACCACGCCGTCGATGGTGATGCGGCAGCCCAGGGTGCTGCCGTCGCCCTGGGCCGAGATGTTCACCAGTACCGCGGGCGTGGTTGTGGTGTCGTCGTAGATCCATGGCAGCGGCGCGTTGTCGACACGCTGAGGCCGGGCCTCGACGTCCAGATAACTGATCGTGGCGGTGGCACCCGGATCACCGAAGACCTCGAGCTGGACGCGTTTGGGGTTGAACGGCACGCTCTGGTCGGCGGCGCCGCCGGGCGTCTTGGCGCTGAAGTTGGCGCCGAAGTATCCGTGCAGTCGGTAGACGGCGAAGCCGGCGAGCCCGACGACCGCGACCG
>SYAA01000215.1 GCA_005789055.1 Actinomycetota bacterium | reverse complement strand
CGCCGTTCATCTGCTGGTGGAACTCCTCGCCGACGATGCCGCGGTGCGCGCCGTCGGGCGGGCTCCGGTGGCCCGCGCACTGGTGGCCTGCGCGGCTGCCCGAACCCCGGCGGGCGCGATGGCTGCCGGCGGCACCACCGCGGTGATCCGGGTGCGGCGGCTAACCGGGCCGCCCAACAGCATGCTGCTCTCGCTGGGCGCCTACCTCGCCGCGGCCGTGGTGTTGGTGGTGCCGACCATTGCAGTGGCGGTGCCCTGGCTCGCCGAACTGAACCGGATCTTCCACCCCTAACCCCACCAACCCTGACTCCACCAACCCGGAAGACAATCACCCCCGCCACGAAAGGCACCCGCATGAGCCCCTCGAGCAATCCCGTCGCGCAGATCGGCGTCACCGGTCTGGCGGTGATGGGGTCCAACATCGCCCGCAACTTCGCCCGGCACGGCTACACCGTCGCGCTGCACAATCGCTCGATCGCCAAGACCGACGCGCTGCTGGCCGAACACGGTTCCGATGGGAACTTCGTCCGGTCGGAAAGCATCGCAGAGTTCCTGGCCGCCCTTGAGCGTCCACGCCGGGTCCTGATCATGGTCAAGGCCGGCGAGGCCACCGACGCGGTGATCAACGAACTCGCCGACGCCATGGAACCGGGTGACATCATCATCGACGGCGGCAACGCGCTCTACACAGACACCATCCGTCGCGAGAAGGCCATGCGGGATCGGGGCCTGCACTTCGTCGGAGCCGGGATCTCCGGTGGCGAGGAGGGCGCGCTCAACGGCCCGTCAATCATGCCGGGCGGGCCGGCCGAGTCCTACAAGTCTCTCGGCCCGCTGCTGGAGGAGATCTCGGCCCACGTCGACGGCGTGCCGTGCTGTGCCCATATCGGCCCGGACGGGGCCGGACACTTCGTGAACATGGTGCACACCGGCATCGAGTACGCCGATATGCAGTTGATCGGCGAGGCCTACCAACTGCTGCGCGACGCAGCGGGCCTGAGCCCGGCACAAATCGCCGACGTCTTCACCGAGTGGAACGCCGGCGACCTCGACAGCTTCCTGGTCGAGATCACCGCCGAGGTGTTGCGCCAGGTTGACGCCAAGACCGGGAAGCCGTTGGTGGACGTGATCGTCGACGAGGCTGAGCAAAAGGGCACGGGCCGCTGGACGGTCAAGTCAGCGCTCGATCTCGGCGTGCCCGTCACCGGCATCGCCGAGGCAGTCTTCGCCCGCGCCCTGTCTGGCTCGGTGCCCCAACGCCGCGCCGCAGTCGGTATGGCCTCGGGTGCACTCGGCGAACGCCCCACGGACGCAGCGAAATTCATCACTGATGTCAGCCAGGCGCTCTACGCATCGAAGATCATCGCCTACGCGCAGGGTTTCAACCAGATCCAGGCCGGTTCCGATGAGTACGACTGGGGCATCACCCCCGGCGTCCTGGCCACCATCTGGCGGGGGGGATGCATCATCCGGGCGAAGTTCCTCAACCGCATCAAAGAGGCGTTCGACACCGACCCGGATCTCCCGACGCTGATCGCCGCGCCGTACTTCCGCGACGTAATCTCCTCGGCCGTCGACGGATGGCGCCGTGTCGTGGTGACCGCCACCGAACTGGGGATCCCGATCCCGGGCTTCTCCTCGGCCCTGTCTTACTACGACGGCCTGCGCAGCGAACGCCTACCCGCAGCACTGATCCAGGGCCAGCGTGACTTCTTCGGAGCCCACACCTACGGGCGCACCGACGCCGCGCCCGAGGCACGGTTCCATACGCTGTGGAGCGGCGACCGCCACGAAGTGCAGGCCTGACCCTGTGCGGTTCCTCGACGGGCACACGTCCGGCTATGACCTGACCTACAACGACGTCTTCCTGTTACCCGGTCGATCCGACATCACCTCGCGGTTCGACGTCGACCTGTCCACCACCGACGGCACCGGAACCACGATCCCCGTCGTGGTCGCCAACATGACCGCGGTGGCCGGGCGGCGGATGGCCGAGACGATCGCGCGCCGCGGTGGAATCGTGGTGTTGCCTCAGGATCTGCCGATCGATGCCGTCCGCGCGACGGTGGACTTCGTCAAGAGTCGCGACCTGGTGGCCGACACCCCGGTCACGCTCGCTCCCGACGACGCGGTCTCCGACGCCGTAGCACTGATTCACAAACGCGCCCACGGGGCTGCGGTCGTGGTCGACGGCGGGCGCCCGATCGGCCTGGTGACCGAATCGGCGACGATCGGAGTCGACCGTTTTGCCCGGGTGCGCGATATCGCGGTGAGTGACTTCGTGACCGCGCCGCTGGGCAGCGACCCCCGACGGGTGTTCGAACTGCTCGAGCAGGCGCCGATCCCGGTGGCGGTACTGACTACTGCGGACGGAAGCCTCGGCGGTGTGCTGACTCGGACCGGAGCCGTGCGGGCGGGAATCTACTCCCCCGCGGTCGACGCCGCGGGCCGGCTTCGCATCGCCGCGGCACTCGGCATCAACGGCGATGTCGCGGCCAAGGCCCGGTCGTTGGCCCAGACGGGTATCGACGTCTTGGTCGTCGACACCGCCCACGGCCACCAACACAAGATGTTGGACGCCATCAAGGCCGTCAGCGCTCTAGATCTGGGCATTCCGCTGGCGGCCGGCAATGTCGTCTCCGCCGCGGGCACCCGGGACCTGATCGCCGCGGGGGCGTCGATCGTCAAGGTGGGCGTGGGGCCCGGGGCGATGTGCACCACCCGGATCATGACCGGGGTGGGTCGGCCGCAATTCTCCGCGGTTCTCGAATGCGCCGCTGCCGCGGAAGAACTCGGTGCACACGTGTGGGCGGACGGCGGTGTGCGGCACCCGCGCGACGTCGCGCTGGCGCTGGCGGCCGGTGCTTCCAGCGTGATGATCGGGTCGTGGTTCGCCGGCACCTACGAATCCCCCGGCGACCTGATGCACGACCGCGAGGGTCGGCCGTACAAGGAGAGTTACGGAATGGCCTCCAAGCGCGCGGTGGCTGCCCGAACCGCGGCCGACAGCCCGTTCGATCGGGCCCGCAAGGCGCTCTTCGAGGAGGGCATCTCCACCTCTCGGATGACGCTGGACCCCGATCACGGCGGAGTGGAGGACCTGCTGGACCACATCACCTCAGGGGTGCGCAGCACCTGCACCTACGTCGGCGCCCGCACCCTCGTTGAACTTCACGAACGAGCGGTCGTGGGGGTGCAGTCGGCGGCCGGATATGCCGAGGGACACCCACTGCCTGCCGGATGGTGACCGCGCGGGTGGCTATTATCATGGGGATTCGCCCAGACGCCCCGGCCCACCCAGACTCCCCAACCTGCCCAGCGGAAAGGACCCTCAGTGCCGCAGGACCCACTCGTGGCGTGCTGTCCTGAGCGCTCCGCCCGTCCTGAGTGCTGTGCCCGTCTGGAATGCGGCGCGGAGTCGGACGAACCATCCTCTAGTCGGCCGGACCCAGGGTCCGGCTTTCATCCCGGGTGGGCACGGTGAGTGCCATCACCGTGGCGCTCAGCCTGGTGTTTTTCGTCCTGCTGACAATGGGCACGGCGGTGTTCGTGGCCGCCGAATTCTCACTCACCGCGCTCGAGCGCAGCGCAGTCGATGCCAACGCCAAATCCGGCGGTAAACGGGACAAGATGGTGGCGCGTGCGCACCGGACCCTGTCGTTCCAACTCTCCGGCGCCCAACTGGGTATCTCGATCACCACGCTGGCCACCGGCTTCCTGGCTGAACCGGTGCTCTCGCGGTTCTTGATCCCGCTGCTTGAGGCAATCGGACTTCCCGCTCGCGCCGTGCCCGGCACCTCGTTGGTTTTGGCGATTCTGCTGGCCACCTCGCTGTCGATGGTGTTCGGCGAGTTGATACCCAAGAACCTCGCGGTAGCCCGACCGCTGCCAACCGCCCGCGCCAGTGCCGGCCCGCAGATGGCGTTTTCCACGTTGTTCGCCCCGGCCATCCGGCTGACCAACGGCGCCGCCAACGCGATTCTGCGCCGGATGGGCATCGAGCCCGCCGAAGAACTGCGCTCGGCGCGCTCGCCCCAGGAACTGGGTTCGCTGGTCCGCGGGTCTGCCGAGCGAGGAGGGATCGACGAGAGCACCGCCGATCTCGTCGACCGTTCTCTGCAGTTCGGTGCCCGCATCGCGGAGGAATTCATGACGCCGCGGACCGAAATCGAGAGCCTGCAGGCCCACCACACCGTCGCCGACCTGCTGGCCGCGTCCGCTCGCACCGGTTTTTCCCGATTTCCGGTGGTCAAGGGCGACCTCGACGAAACCGTCGGCCTGGTGCACATCAAGCAGCTTTTCGGGGTGCCGGCCGCCGAGCGGGCCAGCACTCGCCTGGATGCGCTGGCGATCCCGGTTCCCACCGTGCCATCCACGCTGGACGGCGACGCGCTGATGACGCAGGTCCGCGCGAACGGTCTGCAGACCGCGATGGTGGTCGATGAGTATGGCGGCACGGCGGGCATGGTCACCGTCGAGGATTTGATCGAGGAGATCGTCGGAGACATCCGCGACGAGCACGACGACTCGACACCGGACGTGCGTTCCGACGGCGCCGGTTGGGAGGTCGCAGGTCTCCTGCGCATCGATGAGGTGGCTGCCGCCACGGGCTTCCGCGCACCGGAAGGCGAATACGAAACCATCGGCGGGCTGGTCCTCGAACAGTTGGGGCACATCCCCGTTGCGGGCGAGTCGGTGGACCTGGCCGCCTTTGATCCGGAGGATTCCGCCCGGATCCCGCTGCGATGGCGAGCGACCGTGATGGCGATGGACGGCCGCCGTATCGACCGGCTCGCCCTGATTCGGGTGGGTGACCGCTGATGGGCGCCGACATTTTCGGAGTGCTGCTGACCATCGTGCTGCTCGGGATCAACGCCTTCTTCGTCGGTTCGGAGTTCGCGTTGATATCAGCTCGGCGGGACAGGCTCGAAGCGCTCGCCGAACAGGGCAAGAAGCGGGCCGTGACGGTACTGCGCGCCGGCGAGCAACTGTCGCTGATGCTGGCGGGAGCGCAACTGGGTATCACCGTCTGCTCGATCCTGCTCGGCCGCGTCGGTGAACCGGCGGTGGCCCACCTACTGGAGAAACCCTTCGGGTTCTTCGGCGTTCCGGATGCGGTGCTGCACACGGTCTCGTTCGTGCTGGCGCTGGCTGTCGTGGTGATCCTGCACGTGCTGCTGGGCGAGATGGTGCCGAAGAACATCGCAATCGCCGGACCGGAGTCGACGGCCATGCTGCTGGTTCCCCTCTACCTGGCCTACGTGCGTGCCGTGCGACCGTTCAT
>SYAA01000214.1 GCA_005789055.1 Actinomycetota bacterium | reverse complement strand
GTGGCCGTGACACTCAAGCCGGGTGGCGCGGGCCCGGTCAGGTCGGTAAAGACGCCGACGATCGCGGGCCGCAGGTTGGGGTCTTTAAACCCGCTGCGCAAATCCCGGTAGCCGGTCTGGGCGGAGTCCTCATCCTGTTCCTGATCCGTGGTGCTCGGTGGCAACCCCACAAACATGGCGTAGGTGCCTGACTCCGATGAGGTGATCTCGATGCGCTGGCAGTTTGGCGATTCGATCTCGCTGCGCGGCACACTGGCGACGACGACGTTGCGGTCGGTGATGTCCACCCGCTGGGCGGTGAGGGTTACGAACAGCGAATTCAGTGCCGCATCTTTGCCTTCCGGCGGTGCCAGGCCGAGCACCAGACCGCCCTTCGCCGGCATCTCTCGGATCACTTCGCACGGCACCGTGACATCGAGTGATACCGGTGCCTGTGAGATCAGCGGCGCGCTGACGTTGTTGAGTTTCCCGTCCTGTGGCCAGTTCAGTGTCGCGGTGGTCTGCACCACCGGCAGTAGCGGCGTGAGGACTGACAGCACAAAACCCAGCAGACCCGCGATCGTGGCCACCCACCGCGTGATCTTCACGTCGTCGGCCGCGTCGCGTGTGCCGGACTGGAGGGCCCGCGTCATATCTCGATTCATGGGAGCGCCCTGATCGGTCCGTTGCGGCTCCAGCCGAGTACTCGCTTGGAACCCTCGTCGATCACCGCGTCGGGTGATTGCGCCGCAGGCACCACCCGGACGTAGCGTTCGATCGCTCCCCAATCGCGGTACCAGTCGTCACGCAGGTATGTCGGCACCGTCGCCGTGGTCAGCAGGGCCTGAATGAACAGGAACGGCCCGCCCGCCCGCGCTGACTGCCACATGTTCGACGACACCACCACCTGCTTGAGGTTGGGCAGGATCCGGTAACGCGGAAGTTCAGCCACCCCGAGCCGCTCAGCGAATGGACGCTGACAGGGGAAGTTCGCGGCGGTGGCGATGTCCATCAGAACCGGCGTCTGGTCGCCGAGATACTCCTGCGCCGACTGCAGCGTCGGCACCCTCGGCGGGGTGAATCCGAACCACTGATCCGAACTCAGGTTCGGGTCGTCGGCCACAATCCGGGCGACGTTCGCCTCCGGCGGTGCCCACGCTAGTGGGAAACGCAGATTGCGCCAGGCCTTCTGTTCGGTGGTGTCGATCGGCTGCACCTTGTCCAACCCCGCGAAGCTGCCGTCCGGGCGCCGAACTCCCCACTGAAGCTTCAGTGACTGCCCGTAGTGGAACTCGCCCTCGTCGTCGTAGTACCAGATCGCGCCGGCCGCGGCGACGGTCACCAGCGGACGATTCGGTGAACGTGCCGGTAGTTCGTACCATGCCGAGGTCACCTTGGCCGCGAGCGTGTTCTCCTTGTAGCTGCCCATCACCGGTGTGGTTTTGGGGTCAAGCCCGAACGGCAGGAACACCTTTGAGCCGTTGACACCGACGGGTCCGTAGCCACCTCCGGTGCCGCCGGAGAAAGCGATCCCGAAGCTCGGCTTGTCGGGCGAGCCGTCGGAGTTGACGGTCCCAGGGTTGGCGATGAACGGTGCGATCGGATCCAGGTTCTCACTGATGCCGTTGGGAGTGAAGCCGATCGGCTTTTCCCCGCCCAGCGGTCCGTACCGTCCCCACCGCTGTCCGGGGGCTACCTGCAGCATCCCCGCGTTGGTGTCGGCCTCAACCAGGACGTCGTCGGCCATTGCGCAACTCGTGCCGGACAGGCCCGAACTCAGGGCCGCAAGGTTCGCTTTCCCGGTGGTGTAGGCCGGGTAGCGCTGCGCGAACCCCTTGGTCATCGACCCGACCGACAGCACGACCACGACAATCGACAGGGCCAGCAGCGGAGTGGCGGCCAGCATCCGGTTGCGACGAGTGTTCTCGACTTCGGCGTGGACGGTGTAGTCCATCCGGAAGTGCAGCCATCCGGCGATCAGGGCCGCGATCAGGGTCAGTCCTAGCACCATTGACGTCACCGGCTGGTGGAACAGAACCGGCGCCCGGTCATACCAGGGCACCCCGTAGTTGCCGACGTAGAACCAGCCGTTGATGCCGGCGCTGGCCCACGCCAAGACGAACAGCAGCGCGGTGATGTAGAGCGCAAGGTTGCGTCGGCTGTGCAGACCCACCCGGGCGAAGGTGAACGCGGTCACCGCGCCGAGTGCGGCCGTCAACCCCGCGAACGCGCCGAACTGAACCGCCCATTTGGTGGGGGTGAAGGTCAGCAGAAGCAAACCCAGTGCGGTGCTTCCGATCAGGCGCCACACCGGTCCGCGAGCCAGCCCGGGCAGCCGACCACGACGCAACAGGACCGTCAGCATGCTGAATAAACACAGCAGCATCACCAGCACGGCGAAGCGCCGTGTCAGTGAGCTCTCCACGTGCTCTTCGACAGTCAGGAAGTAGTAGCGCAGGAAGTCCTGGTACCACGAGATCGTAGGGCCGACAACGTATTTGATTCGGGCGGATTCAGCAACGGTGGCCAGGGTCTGGTCGCGGAAGACGATGACGAAAATCACCGACGCCGCTGCGGCGAGCGTGGCCAGTGGCGCCAGCAGACCGTCGGTGGCCCGGCGTCGGCCGATGATCCGGCTGATGGCTCGCGCCCCCACCAGAAGTGGGGCAAGCGCGATCAGGCCCTGCGGAGCGAGTGTCGCGCTGAACGCCGCGACAACGATCGCCACCGCGGTGGGAGCCAACCGTTGGGTCGCGATCGTGCGCTCCACCAGTGCCCAGACCGTCAACACGCCCAGAGCGATCAGCGGTTCGGGACGCAGACCGTTGTTGAACGGCAGCCAGGCGGCCAGGAAGACCATCCCGCCGGTGGCGACCGCGATCCGGTTTCGGGACAGGCCGCCAATCCCCGATCCAAGGCGCGGCAGGACCAGGTGGCTCAGGATCAGCCAGCTTGCGATCGCCGCCGCGGTAGCGGGCAGTCGCATCCACACCCCGGCCGTGCTGACCGAGGCCAACTGTGCCAGCACCGACTGGTACCAGTCGAACGGCGCTTCGGTGGCTCCGAAGTAGCGGTAGTAGTTGGCCGTATAGCCGGCCTCGCCGGAGATTCGGGCGATGGTCAGGTTGTAGCCGTCGTCGGAGGAGATCGCCCCAATGAGGTGCCACAGCACCAGGGTGCCGATCACGGCGGTGTCGATCAGCCAGTGCCGCAGCGGCCGACGACGGCTCCTGTCCACTGTCCGTCGGCCGCGGCGGTCCAGGATCGCCAGTGCCAAGATCGACGCGATGACACCGGCCAATCCGGCCGCCATCACCGCGATCTTGAGCGCAGTCGGGGTGGTGATGAAGCGCGTGTCGACATCGATGCGAGCCGAAAGCCCCGGCTGGGCCGGCACCTTCAATTCCGTGAAGATCCCGGTCACCTGAGGCTTCTTGTCGGGCGCGAGGGTGCCGGTCGCACCCGGGATGCCGACGAAGTCCGCGCCCACTCCACCGGGGCCGGCCCACGCCCGCAGCACACTGCAGGATCCGGCGGCGACCGCCGAGCGTGACGCCACCGCGGCTACTTTGTCGCGAAATGCGACGAAGACCGACTCGGTGTTGGCCCGTACGAACAGGCCGTTGCGCGCCGCGTCGATGCCATCGGCGGGATTCGTGGCGAACACCAGCCCGCCGGCCGCCGGGAGAGTGGCTATCGCCGCGCAGGGGATTGAGACGTCGAGAGCCTCGGGGGCACCCGAGACCAGCGGTGCGGTGATGTTGCCAACCAGCCCGCCCGGTCCCGCTCCCTGGGGCCAACCGATGGTGGCGGTGGTTTGCCGGACGGGTAGCAGCGGTGCCAGCGCGCACAGCACGATGCCCATCACACCGGCGAATATCGCGACGAGCCGAGCGGATTTGACCCTGTCGCTGGACACGAGGGTCGATGGTAGGCGACCGCGTCGCAATTACCGTCGCGAGCAGACGCAAAGTGTCACTCGGGAGCGGCGTGTCGGGGGAGTTCGCGTCCGCTCGCCTAGCCGCCGGCGGGCCTCCACAGGCCGCTGCGGGTGGCGGTACCGACCCGCAGTTCAGCTGGGGTGGCGTTGGGGTAGAACGGGGTCAGTCGCTGCAGCGCACCCCAGTCGCGCGACCAGTCGTCCCTGAGGTAGCTGGGCATGGTCGTCGCTTGGAAGAGCAACTCGCTGATGCCCAAGGGGCCGCCACCGATGGTGTCCATCACCGGGGAGTTGGCGTCCGCGCTGAGCCGGTCGGGCAGGATTCGCCACTTCGGCACTTCGGTCACCCCCAACGCATGCCCGAACGGGCGTTGGCACGGGAAGGCCATGCCTACCACCCAATCCAGGAGCACCGGATCCTGCGATCCGACGACCTGCTGCAGAGTGCGCAGTTGCGGGACGCGGGGCGGGGTTACCGCGATCCACTGCTGCGGTGCCAGATCGTCGTCTTC
>SYAA01000213.1 GCA_005789055.1 Actinomycetota bacterium | reverse complement strand
GCAGGCGGCCGAACCAGCTCCCGCCGTGCAGGCGGCCGAACCAGCTCCCGCCGTGCAGGCGGCCGCTCCGGTCGAACCGCCCCTCGCGCCCGCCACCTCCGGAACCATGCTGGAGTTTTTCCAGGAGAAGGGCGTGACGCTCGAGCCGCAGAAGGCGGCCGATTTCACCGCATTGAACCTCGTGCTGCCGCTTCCGACCGGCTGGCGGGTGATTCCAGATCCCAACGTCCCGGACGCTTTCTCGGTGATCGCGGACCGTCAGGGCGGTGATGGGCTCTACACCTCGAACGCACAACTCGTGGTCTACAAACTGGTCGGCGAGTTCGATCCGCGGGAAGCGATCAGCCACGGATTCGTCGAAAATCAGAAATTGCGCGCTTGGCAATCGACATCTGCCTCGATGGCGGAGTTCGGTGGATTCCCCTCGTCGATCATCACGGGGGTCTATCGCGATGCCGACATGACGCTCAACACTGCCCGGCGCCACGTGATCGCGACGTCCGGTTCGGATCGTTACCTGGTCACGCTGACAGTCACCACGGCGGCGAACCAGGTGGTGGCGACCGCCACCGCCACCGACGGCATCATCAACGGGTTCCGTGTCACCGTGCCCAGTGCGGCACCCGCGGCGGCACCCGCGGCCGCACCGGCACCGGCACCCGCGGCGGCACCTGTAGCAGCGCCGGCTCCCGCTCCGGCGGCGGCGGCAGCAGCACCTGTGGCGGCACCGGCACCCGCAGCAGCACCGGCAGCAGCACCGGCAGCAGCACCGGCGGTGGCGCCCGCGCAGTAACGCGGGCACGCTGCTCGTATTGTGAGTCCCATGGTCGTTGGGGCGGTGCTGAGCCTGGTGCTGGCCGGTCTCATCGGCGGATCGGGACTGTGGACGCTGGCTCGGCGCTCGGGCGTCGACCTCACCGGTCAGGTACTTCGTGCCGTCGCGCCGACGCAGGTCGCCGGCGCGATCATGTTGTTCGCCGGTGGAATCGCAGCCCTGGCCGCCCCGGCGCGGATCGGGTTGGGCGGGTTAATCATCGCGGCGATCGGTGCGATTTGCACGATCGGCGCGGGCTCGTGGCGGGCTGCACGTTATGTAGCGCGCCAGCAGCGCACCGCGGACTGCGGATCGGCGGACGGCTGCGCTGGCTGTACCCAACTGTGCCGATGAGCCGCCCGAGACCGATGCGGTGCATCTGACTCAGTTGCGGCTCACATCGATCGGATGCGTTGCCAGCAGCGGCATCGGCATGGGCTGTCGACGCAGTACCCGGGACCACAGGTCGGTCCGCGGTTCGGCAAGGACGTCGGACGGCAGCGCCGTGAGCACGATCCAATCATCGCGGTCGATCTCGCCTTCAAGCTGGCCGGTCGTCCACCCGGAATAGCCGGCGAAAATCCGGACTCCGTCGACCGCGGCGCTGATCGATTCCGGATCTGCGTCGAGGTCAACCATGACAACGCGGCCGGCGACGTGGCGCAGACCCGGCGTGGCATCGGGATCGGCCCCGATGCGCAGCAGGCCTAAACACAGTGCCGCGTCGCGCTTCACCGGTCCCCCGACGAACATCGTTTTCGGCTTTGCCGCCGCATCAGTCCATTGCGGCAACACGTTGTAGACCGCCGTCTCACTGGGTCGGTTGAGCACCACGCCCAGGGTGCCGCCGTCATTGTGCTCGACGACATAAATGACACTGCGCCTAAATGTCGGTTCCATCAAGTCCGTGCTGGCCAGCAACAGTGTTCCCGCCCGCACACCGTTCGCCACCGGCGGGGCGAACTCCTCGGGATCCTCCTGTTGAGCCACCCGTCAATAATGGCATGGCCCCCGGCAACGGATAAGCACCCGTTGTGATGGCGTTAGCACTGCGGGTGTTGTTTGTACTGTAGGCCCGGTGGTCGACACACGCGCCGGAGACCTGTGGCGCGGTGTCCGTCGGCTGCCGGACTTTTGGCGGTTGCTTGAGTTGCGGACAGCGAGTCAGTTCGCGGACGGACTGTTCCAGGCGGGCCTCGCCGGTGGCCTGTTGTTCAATCCCGAACGCGCGGCCGACCCCTTGGCAATCGCGGGAGCCTTCGCGGTGCTGTTTCTGCCCTACTCGGTCCTGGGTCCGTTCGCCGGGGCTCTGCTCGACCGGTGGGATCGTCGTTCGGTTCTCATCGTGGCTAATGCCGCTCGACTGGTGCTGGTGATCGGTGTCGCCGCGGCACTGGCGGCCGGTGTCGGGGACGTGCTGGTGCTGTGTCTGGCGCTGATCGTCAACGGATTCAGCCGGTTCGTCACGTCGGGCCTGTCGGCCGCGTTGCCGGATGTGGTGCCCCGAGAGCAGGTCGTGACGATGAACTCGGTGGCCACCGCGACCGGTGCCGCCGCCGCCTTCCTGGGGGCGAACTTCATGCTGGTGCCCCGCCGGGTCTTCGGTGCCGGCGATACCGGTGCCGGGACGGTTATCGTCATCGTCGCCCTCCCGGTAGCGATCGCGTTGCTGTTGTCGCTGCGATTCGCCCCGCGCGTCCTCGGGCCGACCCGATCCGGCGGGCACGGTTCAGCACTGCACACGGTGGCGACCGGATGGGCCGCCGGCACCCGGGTGGTACGGGCGACGCCCTCGGTAGCCGCAACGCTGGCCGGGTTGTCCGCTCACCGCATGGTGTTCGGCATCAACACCCTGCTCGTTCTCCTGATGGCCCGCAGCGGCATCGCCGAGGGCTCCGCCGGTCCCCGCACCGGATCCGGGCTGGGGACCATCGTCGTGTTTGTCGCCGCCACCGGCGGCGGTGCATTCCTGGCCACCCTCCTGACACCCGCGGCGATTCGCCGATGGGGTCGGTATGCCAGCGTCAACACGGCATTACTGTGCGCTGCGTTAATCCAATGTGCGGGGGCGGCGGCGTACGTCACCGTGATGGCACCATTGCTGATGGTCGGCTGTGCCTTCCTGCTCGGGGTTGTCGGGCAGTTGATCAAACTCTGCGCCGACTCGGCCATGCAGATCGACGTCGACGACACTATGCGCGGGCATGTCTTCGCCATACAAGACTCGCTGTTTTGGATATCGTTCATTGCCTCGACCGGCGCGGCCGCCATGGTCATCCCCGTCGACGGGCGTTCGCCGATGCTGGCGGTGATCGCAGCAGTGCTCTATCTGGCCGGGTTCGCGACTCACGCACGCACCGGTCGGCTCCGAACGCCAACCAACTAGGCTGCGCCCCATGGCCGTCGGCGATTCGATAATCGATGATCTGCACGCGGAGAGTGAAGCGCTTGACGCCCTCCTCGCCCCGATTCCGGCACCGCAGTGGATGCTGGCAACGCCAGCACCCGGATGGACGATCGCGCACCAGATCGGGCACCTGCTGTGGACCGACCGGGTGGCACTGCTGTCGATCACCGACGAGACCGGATTCCAGGCGTTGGTCGCCGGTGCGCAAGACAGGCTCGACACCTTCGTCGACGAGGCCGCCGAAGAATTCGCCGCCTTGCCACCGGCGCAACTACTGGCCGCCTGGCGAGAAACCCGCGCACAACTGCATGCCGCGCTCCGCGCGGTGCCGGCCGGCCGCAAACTGCTGTGGTTCGGCCCGCCGATGGGCGCGGCCTCGATGGCGACGGCGCGGCTGATGGAAACCTGGGCGCACGGCCTGGACGTGGCCGACACACTCGGCGTCTCCGTGCCGCCGTCTCCGCGGCTCAAGTCGATCGCCCACCTCGGTGTCCGCACTCGCAATTTCGCCTTCTCTGTTCACGGCCTCACACCACCGGCGGAGCCATTCCGGGTGGAGTTGGCTGCTCCCGATGACGACCTGTGGACCTGGGGCCCCGAAGACGCGGCGCAGCGGGTCGTGGGAACGGCCCTCGACTTCTGCTATCTGGTCACCCAACGGCGGCCGCGGGCGACACTGGACGTCGAAGCACAAGGAGCGGACGCACAGACCTGGCTGGGAATCGCTCAGGCGTTTGCAGGGCCGGCCGGGCCCGGGCGGTAGCGGCGGTCTCAGAGGGCGGCAGCCCCGTCGGCGCTGCCGTCGCCGTCGCCGTCGTTGAGCGCGATGTCCCATCGACCATCGCCGTCGACGTCGACATAGCCCTCAGCGAAGCGGGCCCCGGGACCTGCGAGCAGTACCCGATCAGCCAGACCGTCGCGATTCAGATCGAACAACCGGTCGGCGTCGCCATCACCGTCGACGTCCGCGCCCGAGGCGTGCTCAACCCCATCAAGACCGAACCACCGCAGGGCGCCACCGGACGCCGCACCCCATTGCGACATTCCGGCGCCCACCATCCAAGTGCCGGAACCATCGTCGGTGTAGCGCGACTCGGGCACCCCATCATCATCGAGATCGAGAGCCGCGTGATCGGCAAGTCCGTCGTCGTCGAAGTCGGCCAGCGCGTCGTCGAACACACCGTCGCCGTCGAAATCCACCCGAACGCCGTCGAGTTCGCCGTCACCGTCGACATCGATGTCGAATGCCCCGGTCCAGATCGAGGCAGTTCCATCACCGGCATCCAAGCAGTAGTCCATGCCTTATTCGACGGAGTACGGGGCTCACGCGTTCCCGTATCAATCGGTGGCGCCGCGAGCGCGCCACCAGGCCAGCAGTTCGGCCGTGGCCTCCTCCCGGGACAGCGGCCCCCGGTCCAGCCGCAATTCCTTGAGGTGGTTCCAGGCCTCACCCACCTCCGGGCCGGCCGAGATGCCGAGCAGATCCATGATTTCGTTGCCATCCAGATCGGGCCGAACCCGGGCCAGGTCCTCCCTGGCGGCCAGGTCGGTGATTCGCGCCTCCAGGCCGTCGTAGTTCGCCTGCAACAGCGCCGCACGTCTTTTGTTTCGGGTGGTGCAGTCCGCGCGGACCAGCTTGTGCAATCTCGGCAGCAGTGGCCCGGCGTCGGCGACGTAGCGCCGCACCGCCGAGTCCGTCCACCGGCCTTCGCCATAGCCGTGAAAACGCAAATGCAGATAGACCAGCCCGGAAACGTCATCGACCATCTGCTTGGAGTACTTCAAGGCCCGCAGCCGCTTTCGGACCATTTTGGCCCCGACCACCTCATGGTGATGGAAGCTGACTCCCCCATCGGACTCGTGGCGGCGCGTCGCTGGCTTGCCGATGTCGTGCACCAGTGCCGCCCAGCGCAGCACCAGATCCGGTTCGTCTTCCAGGGCAATCGCCTGCCGAAGCACCGTCAACGAATGCTGGTAGACGTCTTTATGCTGATGATGTTCGTCGATGGCCATCTGCATGTTGCCGATCTCGGGCAGCACGATCTCGCCGAGGCCGGTCTGCACCATCAACTCGATACCTGCCACCGGATCGGCACCCAGCAGCATCTTGTCCAGTTCCACTGCAACCCGCTCCACGGTGATACGCCCCAACTCCGGAGCCATCGAGGCCATCGCCTCGCGCACCCGATCAGCGACCCCGAACTCCAACTGAGAGACGAACCGCGCCGCCCGCAGCATCCGCAACGGGTCGTCTCCGAAGGACACCGAGGGCGCAGCCGGGGTGTCCAACATCCGCTGCTGAACCGCCGCCAGTCCACCCAGCGGGTCCAGGAACTCCCCCGGTCCGTCCGCGGTGATCCGGACGGCCATCGCGTTGATGGTGAAGTCGCGCCGCAGCAGGTCGTCCTCAAGGCGATCACCGAAACGCACCTGCGGATTGCGGGACACCTGGTCATAGCTGTCGGCGCGAAAAGTGGTGATCTCCAGCCGCTGGCCCGCCTTACCCACGCCGATGGTGCCGTACTCGATTCCGGTGTCCCAGATCGCGTCGGCCCAGGGGCGCACGATCTCCTGCACCTTGTCCGGTCCGGCATCGGTAGTGAAGTCGAGGTCGGTGGTCAGTCGGCCGAGTACAGCGTCGCGAACACTGCCGCCCACCAGATACAGCTGATGACCCGCGGCGGCGAACAGCGCACCGACCTCGCCCAACAGCGGGGCCTGGCGTTGCAGTTCGACGGCAGCGGATCTGAGCAGCTCGTCGGGTGGTCTGACTTCGGGCACAGTCCGGTGAGCCTAATGCTCGTCGCCGCATCCGTGTCCGGCGCGTGTACCACCGGCGCGTGCTCCCCCGGCGCACTTATCCGTGCCAGCTACTATCGCTTGGGTGTCG
>SYAA01000212.1 GCA_005789055.1 Actinomycetota bacterium | reverse complement strand
TGGTGGCCGCGACGCCGGCGAATGCGGATGCGCCCGACGAGCAGGTGACTGAGCCCGGCCTGACAGCCGAAGTACTACCGGTGCCCCCGCCACCGGCGGCAGGAGTTGATCCAGCGCCACCGGCGGCAGGAGTTGATCCAGCGCCACCGGCGCCGACGGGGCTGATCCCGCCGATCTCGACGATCGGTGGCCTACTGGGTCAAACCGGAATCGAACCGGCCGGCCCGCTGGGCCTGCCGGACCTAGCGACCTACGGCAACGCTCTGGTGCTGGGTCAGAACCTGGTCCCGTCGGTACCCGGCACCGCCGAGCAGGCCGTGACACCCAGCCTCGAGGTGTTCACCGACGACTATCTGGTTCCGCTCAACCTGGTGCCGGCCGCTCCCGGCGAGGGTTCCCCCGCACCCGGCATCGGCCCCAACGCGGACATCCCCGGAGCCGGCCGGATCGCCATGCTGCGGCGACTGCACGAGATGTATCAGGCGGGCAATCTCACCGGCGCACTGCTCGGTCAGTTGCCCAAGGATGAGTTCGGCCAGCCGATGCTGCCGGAGGCGGATCCGCCACCGGGCTGACCAGCTCGCCTGCCGCCCGGGTCCCGGGCGGTAGGTTCGAGCCGTGCGAGTCGACGGGCGCGAGGTCACCGTTGTCGGCAGCCTGTTGCAACCGCTGACGCGCCGCACCAACGACATCGTGCGGTTGGCGCTGGCAACGGCGTTCCTCGCGCTTGTGATCACCAGTTCGATCATCACCCGTAGCGACTGGGTAGGCCTGGAGAAATCCGTCTCACGGATCATCGGCGTGCTCACGCCCACCCAGTCCAACCTGGTCTACCTGGCGTACGGCATCGCCATCGTCGCGCTGCCGTTCGTGATCCTGATCGGCCTGATCGCCGGCCGGCAGTGGAAACTGCTGGGCGCCTACGCTGCCGCCGGAGTGATCGCCGTCTTGGCGCTGTCGATCACCGGCGAGGGCATCGCCGCCCCGCGCTGGCACTTCGACCTCACCGAACGGTTGTCGACGATGCTGTCGCAGTTTCTCGACGACCCACGCTGGATCGCCATGCTGGCCGCGGTGCTCACCGTGTCGGGGCCGTGGCTGCCCGGCCGTTGGCGGCGCTGGTGGTGGGGGCTGCTGCTGGCGTTCGTGCCGATCCACCTCGTGGTCAGCGCGGTGATACCGGCGCGCACGCTGCTCGGACTGGCGGTCGGGTGGTTCGTCGGCGCGCTGATCGTTCTGGTCGTCGGGACACCGGCATTGGAAGTACCTCTTGACGGAGCCGTCCGGGCTCTGTCACGGCGCGGCTTCACCATCGCCGGCCTCACCGTGGTGCGCCCGGCCGGGCGCGGGCCGTTGGAGTTGGCGGCCACCGACGACTCCGGACGAGGCGCCGTCGTCGAGTTGTACGGACCCAACCAGCGCAGCGGCGGGGCGCTGCGCCAATTCTGGCGCTGGCTGGTGTTGCGAGACAGCGAAACCGCTCCCCTGCAGACATCCATGCACCGCGCCGTCGAACATCGCGCGTTGATGACCATCGCGGCTGGCGACCTCGGCGTCGCCAACACCGCCACCCTGACCGTGGCGGGCCTGGACCGGGGCTGGACCATGTTCTCCCACACTCCACCGCGCGGCACGCCACTGGACAAGACCGGTGCCGGGTCGGTCCCCACCGTGTGGGAGTCGTTGGCGGTCCTGCAACGCCACCAGATCTCCCACGGGGACCTGCGAGCCTCGGAGATCACCGTCGATGACTCCGGCACCGTGCTGTTCGGTGGTTTCGGTAACTCCGAGTACGGCGCGACCGAGGAGCATTTGCAGTCCGACATCGCCCAACTGCTACTAACGACGACCGCGACATTCGGTGCCGAGGCGTCGGTTCGGGCCGCCGTCGCCGCCCTCGGCCCCGAGGCCGTGCTCGACGGATCCGGCCGGCTGACGAAGTCGGCCCTTCCGGCGCGGATCCGCAAGTCGGTCGATGACCCCCGAGCCTTGATGACCGCGGCGCGCGACGAGGTGAAAAAACAAACCGGCGCGGACCAGATCCAGGCGGAAACCATCACCCGGTTCACCCGCAAGCAGGTGATCCAACTGGTTCTGCTGGTTGCACTGGTCTACGTCGCCTACCCGTTCATCAGCACGGTGCCGGCCTTCTTCAGCGAGTTGCGCAGCGCCAACTGGTGGTGGGCACTGCTCGGGCTGGCGGTCTCAGCGCTCACCTATTTCGGCGCGGCGGCCGGACTGTGGGCGTGCGCGTCGGGCATGGTGCCGTTTCGGCACCTGGTGATCATGCAGTTCGCCAACACCTTCGCTGCCACCACCACCCCAGCCGGTGTGGGCGGCCTGGCACTGAGTACCCGCTTCCTGCAGAAGGCCGGACTCGGCACGGTCCGGGCCACCGCAGCGGTGGCGGTGCAGCAGGCCGTTCAGGTCATCACTCACGTCGCCCTGCTCATCTTTTTCTCCGTCGCCGCCGGGGCGTCGGCCGACCTGTCACATTTCGTGCCGAAACTCACGCTGGTGTACCTCATCATCGGGGTGGCCCTGGGCGCGGTAGGCGCATTCCTCTTCGTGCCGAAACTGCGCAACTGGCTCGACACCGCCGTCAGGCCCAAGATCAACGAGGTAGGCGGTGAGTTGATCGAGTTGGTTCGCGATCCGAAACGCTTCGCGATCATCGTCTTAGGCTGTGCGGGAACAACTCTCGGTGCGGCGCTGGCACTGTGGGCAAGCGTCGAGGCGTTCGGCGGCGGCACGACGTTCGTGACCGTCACCGTGGTGACGATGGTCGGTGGCACACTGGCCGCGGCGGCACCCACGCCCGGCGGAGTAGGCGCGGTCGAGGCGGCACTGATCGGCGGCCTGGCCGCCTTCGGGGTTCCCACCGCCGTCGCGGTGCCCTCGGTACTGCTCTACCGGGTGCTCACGGTGTGGCTGCCGGTGTTCGCGGGGTGGCCGATCATGCGGTGGCTGACCGCGCGGGACATGATTTAACTGCTCGCCCAAAACCGAGGGGATGAAACCTTGACGCCATGGCATGACCTGTCCGGACACGTCGCTGTGGTGACCGGCGGCAACAGCGGTATCGGTTTGGGGATAGCGCGTGGATTGCGCAGAGCCGGTGCGGCGGTAGCGATCTGGGGCACCAACGCCGCCAACAACGCTGCGGCCGTCGCCTCACTGGAGGCCGAGGCCTCCGGCGCACCCGTGGCCGCATTTCGCGTTGATGTTGGCGACGAGAACGCGGTGGCGGCCGGAGTGGAACAAACCCTGGCCGCCTTCGGCCAGATCGACTCCTGCTTCGCCAACGCCGGCGTGGCCGGACACCCCGCACCCATCGACACCATGACGACCGCCGAGTGGCGTCGGGTGATGGCGGTGAACCTTGACGGACAGTTCTACACCGTGCGCGCGGTCGCCGGACACATGAAATCCCGAGGCACCGGTTCGATCGTGTTCACCAGCAGTGTGTCGATGAGCGATGGTCTGGCCTACGCCACCCACTACGCGGCGGCGAAGGCGGCACTGACCGCCATGGCGCGCGGCCTGGCCGTGGAGTTGGCGCGAGAGAAGATCCGCGTCAACGCGATCGTGCCCGGATGGACCCGGGCGGCGATGACCGAGAGCCTGCTGGACTCCCCGGCTGCCCAGGCCAAGATCCTGCCCCGGGTACCGCTGCGGCGCTGGGGCACACCGGAAGACTTCGAGGCCGTCGCGGTGTGGCTGGCCAGTTCAGGCTCAAGCTATTTCACCGGCCAGACACTGGTGATCGACGGCGGGTACACCGTCTTCTAAAAGTGCGGGCGGAGGGATTCGAACCCACACGCTCTTTCGAGCACCGGCACCTAAAGCCGGCATGTCTGCCATTTCATCACGCCCGCGGGGCCGGATAATCGTATCGCCTGGGCTCCCCCGGTAACGTCGTAGGCGTGCCCACCACTCGCCGCCGCAGGTTTGCGTTGATCCTGTTGGTGATCGTCGCCGCCGCGGGCTGTCTGGCGCTGGGCTGGTGGCAATGGACCCGGTACGAGTCGACGTCGGGCACCTTCCAGAACCTGGGGTACGCGCTGCAGTGGCCGTTCTTCGCCGGTTTTTGCATCTACGCCTACCGCAAGTTCGTGCGTTATGAACAGTCCCCGCCACCACCTCCGGGCACCGACGGACAGTTGCGCGAGATCCCGGCCGGCCTGCTGCCCGAACGACCCGCGGCACCACAGCACTCGCCGGACGACCCGGCACTGCGGGAATACAACGCCTACCTTGCCGAACTTGCCGACGCCGACCGGGCAGCGCAGAACACCCACCAGAACAGGACCACCCCATGACCGAGGCCCCCGACTCCCACCCGATCGTGACGATCGACAAAATCCGCTCCGCCCTGACCTGGTACCGGGTGCTGGCCTGGATGACCGGTATCTGGCTGATCGCACTGTGCTACGAGCTGATCCTCAAGTACGTGGTGAAGGTGG
The DNA here is from genome assembly GCA_005789055.1 of Actinomycetota bacterium. Taxonomy (GTDB): domain Bacteria; phylum Actinomycetota; class Actinomycetes; order Mycobacteriales; family Mycobacteriaceae; genus Mycobacterium. The sequence continues at coordinate 118 of SYAA01000212.1, read as the reverse complement.
AGAACCCGCCCGAGTGGATCAGCATCGTGCACGGCTGGGTGTATTTCGTCTACTTGCTTTTCACCGCCAACCTCGCGGTCAAGGTGCGCTGGGGAATCGCCAAAACCATCGGGGTACT